>NZ_AZAY01000013.1 GCF_001021165.1 Marinitoga sp. 1197 | reverse complement strand
CCTATTTTTATTATACCAGGATTACTTGGACTTTGTCGACAGTCTGAAAGGGGCTTTTGCCCCTTTTTTTAATCCAAAGCTCTCATGGCTTCATTTGGAGAAAGCTTTGATGCTGATTTTGATGGTAAATATATAAATAAGACTGAAATCATGTAAAAAGATAGCGAAGTTATAAATAATTTTAAATAAGGAATTTGAAAAGTTGCTCCACTATCTTCAAATAACTTTTGAAAAATCAAATAACTTGTAAAAATTCCTGCTGAATTTCCAATAATAAGCCCGAGAATTATAATAATAGATGATTCTATAAAAAAAGATAAAAATACCATATTTTTTGTAAAGCCTATTGCCTTTAGCATTCCTATAACTCTTCTTCTTTCATTGACAGCTTTCATCATTGTAATTGCAATTCCAATAATTCCTATCATAAGTCCAAAATATAAAAATGAATTAAATATACTAACCATTCCTTGAGATGCTTTTAATCCTAAATTAAGTAAATCGTCTACAAAAATGTAAAACTGATTTTTCTTTTTAAGATATTCCTCTACCTGCAATTTATATTCAGGATAAATTGAAAAAAAGAAACCATGAACTGCATTTTTTTTATACTTTTCCAACTCTGGGTTCTTTAAACTTATTACAGGTCCCATTGCAAGTGTTTCACTTATTTTTGAAGTTATTGCTACTATTTTATAGGTTATAGTGCTTTCTGATGAATTTAATGTTTCACTTTTATTAGGGCCAAATGTTTGAGCTGGTATATATGCAGTATAAGTCTTACCAAGTTCAAAATTGTAACCATATTTTGGATCAGTTAATCTTTCAGGCATTATAGCATAATCTGGATTATTATAAATTTCTAACCATATTTCATCTTCTGAAAGCCCTTCAAATATACTTTTTTTTATTTTTATCTTATTTTTTGTAAAAAATTCTTTTGAACCAAATACTATTCCATAATCATTATTGTTTTCATGGACTACTATAAAGTAAAATTCTCCAACATCTTTAATACCTTTTATACTTTTTAAATCTTTCTTTGATATTTTAATAGGCAAAAGTGTTGTAGGCATTTCAACAACAACTCCGTCAAATCCTGCAAACAAAGAATCTCTAGAACTCTTTAAATGCTTTTGTTGGATGTATGGAAGTATCGTTAAAACTACTATTATAAATATAACCATACTATATAAAGTAATAATTGCTCCTGTTCTTTTTCTATTCCTCATAGGATATGAAAAAGCTATTTTCAATATGGGCACAAATTTTCCTTTCAATTTTATTAATTTCAATAAAAATATTTCTATAAATTTTAAGTTAAATGTGACAATCATAATCGCAGAAAGAAGTATTAAAAAACTTTTTATTCCCAACATAATAAAACTATCTATTTTTAATACTAAGGAAATTAAAAATATTAAAATAGATAATATATTTTCAATAACTATCTTATATTTTCCAAATTTACCCTTTTTCTTTTTTTCTTCTAAATCTTTAATAGCATTTACGATATTCAATTTACCTATTGAATATGAATACCAGAATGTTATTGTCAAAGGAAGAAATACTCCCACTACAACTCCAATTAATATAGAGTTTAAAGATATATAGTATGCATTAATTAAAGGAATTTCTCCTATTATATTTTCAAAAGATGATAATTCCTTAAATAACGAGGTTACTTTTGAAAAAGTTAATCTGGAAATCAACAATCCAGTCACTATACCTAATGGTATAGAAAATAATGTATAAAATATACTTTCATAGAATATTACATTTCGTATATCTCTTCTTTTAAATCCTATCGCTCTTAATACTCCTAGCTCTCTTTTTCTTTCACTTATAAGCATTGAATACATATTTGTTATCAATAGTCCACCAGAAATTATTGAAAATAGACTTAAAGCCAAAAAGATATAAGATACCCCTCCACGATCAACAGCTTTTATTTGATTTGACTTTACCGGTATAAATTCAGCTTTTATATTCATTTGTTCATATATTTTTTTTACTTTATCTGTTAATTTATTTCCTTCAATAAAATCACCTTTATTTGAAATTAAAATCTGAAAATAATGATTTTCCGGAATCCTTGAAATTTTTCTCCCTGCATTTAACGTAACGAACACCGTTCCTATACCATTATTCGCATCCAAACCCCTATAATTTAATATACTCTTTAAATCTATAATTTTTATAACTTTAAAACTCCTGGGAAATAATAGATTTATCGGTGATGCTCCTGTAATTATTTCTATATATTCTCCTTCTGAAACTTTAAGTCTTTCAGCTAATTTTTTAGTAATTATAGCTTCAGTATCTTTTAAATTTAAAAATTCGGGTGGGACTTTAATTTTATTTTCTCCAAAATTTTCTATTAAAGAATAATTCATCCCAACTATACTTGCCTGAGATAATTCAGAAATTTTCAACCCTCTAATATTTCCTTTTTTTGTTACAGGAAACAACTTAAAATAAATAGGAATAACACCATCTATCAAATCTTCTTTTTCTAATTTTTCTATAAATGGTTTAATATCATCATAATTTATACTAACCTTTGAATTTATAACTTCATCAATTTCACCAAAATACAAATCAACGCTTTTATATATATAATTTTTAAAGGAATCATTCATACCTAATGACCCTATAATGAATGCAGTACCTATCATTGACCCTAAAATCATTAAAAATGATTCTCTTTTTATTCTAAATATATTTCTAAAGGATATTTTCAAAATATGGGGACTAAAAGATGCTTTTACAAAAAAGAATACTAAAATTACTACTATTATTAATAACAATATAATAACCATGAGATCACCTCATTTCATTCAGATAACCATCCACTATCCATTTTCAGAATTCTTTGAGTATATTCTGTAATTCTAGGATCATGGGTAACAATAACAAATGTTTGTTTATTTTTTTCATTTAATTCTTTTATTAAATTCATAATTGTTATTCCTGTTTTTGTATCAAGAGCTCCTGTTGGTTCATCAGCCCATATAATCTTTGGTTCCGCAACAAGAGCTCGGGCAATTGCTACCCTTTGTGCTTCTCCACCACTTAACATATTGGGAAAATTTTTCATCCTATCTTTTAATCCCACTTCTATTAACATTTGTTCTGATTTCTCTCTGGCCTCTTTTTCATTATAACCAAGTATTAATAAAGGCAATTCAACATTTTCCACAGCATTTAATACAGGTATTAAATTAAAAAATTGAAATATAAATCCCATATTTTTTGCTCTAAAAGTTGTTAATTCATCATCCTTTAAAGAGGTTATATCAACATCGTTTATAATAACCTTTCCTTCTGTTGGCTTATCTATTCCAGATAAACAATTTAAAAGTGTAGATTTACCAGAACCAGATGGCCCTAAGATAGAAACCATCTCACCATTTTTAATTTCCAGATTTATTCCTTTCAAAGCATGAACCTCTGCACCTTCATTTTTATAAATTTTTTTTAAATTAATTGTTTTTATCATAATTTTTACCTCCTGCTATAAGTGCACATCTGCGGTGTTACACGCTACCACGGATATTTGATGATATGTAGTCAAACTGCCTGAGTGAATTTGAGACTTTTTAGACAGCCTATAAACTAATACATTACATATTCTCTAATATAATTATAACACTTTTATAATAAAAAATTTAACATAACAAAAAAATGAGAAGGCTTTTGCCTTCTCATTTTTTTATATTATATTTTTAATTCATCCAATCCTTTTTCGATTATTTCCTTTGTATCTCTGGCTATCATTAATTCCTCATTCGTCGGCACTACCATAACTGTTACCTTTGAATCTTTTGTGGAAATAATCTTTTCTTCACCTCTTATTTTATTTGCCTCTTTATCAACTTCTATTCCTAAATATCCAAGATAGTTTTCAATTATTTCTTCTCTCATTATAGGTGAATTTTCACCAACACCAGCAGTAAATACTATTGCATCAACACCGTTCATTGCAGCAACATATGCTCCAATATACTTTGCAATTCTATATTCATATATATCAAATGCCAATCTACATACTGGATCACCTTCAATTGCATTATCTTCAATATCCCTCATATCACTACTAAATCCTTTGGTTAACCCCAATACCCCACTCTTTTTATTTAAAATATTAACAACTTCTTTTGCGGATAAACCTTCTTCTTTTTCCAAAAATTCAACAATTGCAGGATCAATATCACCACTTCTTGTACCCATTACCAATCCTTCAAGCGGAGTGAACCCCATCGATGTATCTACAGAAACTCCATTTTTAACAGCAGCAACAGAAGCTCCATTACCAACATGTACAGTTATAATTTTCAATTCATCATATGGTTTTCCTAAAATATCTGAAGCTCTCTTAGCTACATATCTATGACTTGTTCCGTGAAAACCATATCTTCTAATTTTGTATTTTTCATAATATTCATAAGGTATTGCATATAAATATGCTTTTGATGGCATTTTTTGATGAAATGCTGTATCGAAAACTCCAACCTGTGGTACGCCTGGTAATAATTTCATTGCAGATTTAATTCCCATTATATTTGCAGGATTATGTAAAGGCGCAAGGAAAGATAGTGCTTCTATGGTTTTTAACACTTCATCAGTAATTTTAACTGAAGATGCAAATCGTTCCCCACCATGGACAACTCTGTGACCTACTGCATCTATTTCTTTTAAATCTTTCAATACACCATATTTTTCATCTGTTAATAAGTCTAAAACAAGTTTTAATCCTACTTCATGATTTGGAATTTCATGTTCTAAAATATGTTTTTCGCCATTTACTTTATGAACAATTCTTGATCCATTTATACCTATTCTTTCAACTAAACCTTTTGATAAATCTTTTTCTGTTGTCATGTCCAATAATTGATATTTTATAGAAGAACTGCCTGAGTTGATAACGAGTACTTTCATTTTCCTTCCTCCTTTTGGAATTTTTATCATATTCATTATATCAAATAAATTTTTAAAATACAAAACAAGTTATTTTTGTTTAGATTAACTCATAAGTAAATGAAAAGCATTAGAGTAAAAAATTAAATATTAAGTTAATAAAAACAACCATTATCAATAAGAAATTTTTTTCGTGAAAAATTTTTCATATTATATAATCAAGAGAGATTTTTATACCTAATCTAAAATAAATACGCATATATGGCTGGAAATCACTCATATACGGCTTGTTTTATTTGGTAAAAAATTTTAAAATTAAAATGAAGTTATTTTATCTGAGGAGGGTGCTGGCATGAGCTTATTTGAAAATGCATTGAAACAGTTTGATAAAGCATGTAAAGTAATGGATTTAGACCCAAATTTACAAGCAGTACTTTCAAAACCAAAAAGAGAACTAACAGTTAATTTTCCTGTAAAAATGGATGATGGTTCAATAAGGGTATTCACTGGACACAGAGTTCAACACAATATTGCTAGAGGACCTGCTAAAGGTGGAATTAGATATCATCAGGATGTAACTTTAGACGAAGTTAGAGCTTTAGCTTTCTGGATGACTTGGAAATCTGCTGTTGTTGATATCCCATATGGTGGAGGTAAAGGTGGAGTTACAGTAAATCCAAAAGAATTATCTGACGGAGAATTGGAAAGACTATCAAGAAGATTTTTCTCAGAAATACAGGTAATTATAGGTGAAGATAGGGATATTCCTGCACCAGATGTAAATACCAACCCACAGGTAATGGCATGGTATATGGATACTTATTCAATGAATGTTGGACATTCTGTACTCGGTATTGTTACAGGTAAACCTTTAGATATAGGTGGTTCTAAAGGAAGAACTGAAGCTACAGGTAGAGGGGTTAGAGTATGTGTTGAAGAAGCTACTAACTACTTAAGAGACAAAGGTGTATTTACAAAACAAAATGAGCAATTAACAGTTGCTGTCCATGGTTTTGGTAATGTTGGTACTTATGCTGCATTATTGACAGCAGAAGAATTAGGTATGAAGGTTGTAGCATTCAGTGATAGTTCAACAGGCGTTTATAAAGAAGATGGATTCACACCAGATGAAATAAGAGATATTATGGATTATATCTCTGCAAGAAAAACCAGATTAAACGATTACGATGGAGAAGTTAATTTCAAAAAAATTACAAATGATGAATTATTAACTTTAGATGTTGATATTTTAATTCCAGCTGCTATTGAAAACGTTATAACAGAAAAGAATGCTAAGGATGTTAGAGCTAAATTAATAGTTGAGGGTGCTAATGGTCCTATTACTCCTGAAGCTGATGAAATATTAAATGAAAAAGGTGTTTTAATTGTTCCTGATTTCCTTGCAAACTCAGGCGGAGTTACAGTATCTTATTTTGAATGGGTACAAGGCTTACAATATTACTTCTGGGAATTAGAAGATGTTAGAAATGCATTACACAGAAAAATGAAAGATGCTTTCTGGTCAACTATTAAAACTATGGAAAAATATAAAACAGATATGAGATCTGCAGCATATGTTATTGCAATTGAAAGAGTTGCAACTGCTACAAGATTAAGAGGAATATATCCATGATTAAATGCCCCAAAAGGGGCATTTTTTATTATTATGATATAATATATAATAAATATTATTTTCTGGAGGAATATCATGGATATAAACGATATTAAAATTTTATTTAGGGGAGAAAATGCACACTTCACAGAGGATTTGAAAATTTTTTCTGTAATGGTTCCATTGCTTAAAATAAATAATAAACTTCACATTCTATTTGAAATAAGATCAGATAAATTAAGTCAGCCCGGAGAAGTTAGTTTACCTGGTGGAGCAGTTGAAAAAAATGAAGCTCTCTATAGTGCAGGAATTAGAGAATTAGAAGAAGAGGTTGGAATCACACATGAAAAAGTTGAAAAAATCGCCCAGTTAAATTATTTTTCAACACCATTTAATTTTATCATTTATCCATTTTTAGTATATATTAAAGATTTTAAAAACTCCGATCTAAAACTTAATTATGATGAAGTTTCTGAAATTTTCTTTGTCCCATTGGATTTTTTTATAAATTATTCTCCTTTAAAATATAAAGTTGATGTAAAAATGGTTCCTCCTGAAAATTATCCCTATCATTTAATTCCGAACGGAAAAAATTATAATTGGAGAAAGGGTTTTTATAAAACCTATTTTTATATATATAAAGATAAAATCATATGGGGATTAACAGCAAAAATTATTTATAATTTCATAAAAAAGCTCCCTTAACGGGAGCTTTTTATATACCAGTTATATACCAGCTGCTACATTCAATTCAAAAGATAAATTATTAAAATCAAAAACATCTCCAAAATCTGCTGTATTACTTTTAACAGAAACACTTAAATCCAATATATGCAAGTTGATTCCAAAACCGGTATTTAGTGACCAATAATCAATCTTATTACTTATATCTAACCAAAATGGGATAAATAATAAGTTACCATCAAAATTAATTCCCCAATCTAAACCTTTACCAAAATAATATTGCAAATGTGGAGTTATATCAAAAATCATATTAAATGTATAAAAGAAAGAAATATTCATAGGTAAATCTAAAGAAACATCAGGAAAAACCTTAGAAGATAATTCATCAACCATTTCTAATGTTGGTGTTCCTTGATTAGTTTCAACATTCATATTGTCAACTAATATATTACCAGTGGCACTTAAGGTATATGTATATTTCATTTCTGCATTTTTTATAACGATATCATTTATAGATATTCCCCATTTGTTATATTTATTTATATAACCGAAACTCATCTTTAATCCTGAATTTTCCCCAAGAGTGTTTGAAATATCTTCATCAATTTTTGGTCCATAATAATTATCAGAGATTAAAGATTCCAAGGATTTTAAAGAACTGTAAACATCACCATTTATATTATAGTTTATCTTTAAAGTAGCATCTTCAATATTTGAAGTTTGATTAAAATCAACATTACTTTTTATAATAGCAATGGGTAAAAAATTGGAAAATGATAAACCAAAAATAGAATTTTTGCTAACAATGGATAAATAATTTGTATCAGTAAATATAATATTTGAATTTAATATTCCTTCTCCATTTAAATCAACAATTTCTCCATTTTCGACATTTCCATATGACAATAATTTCATTAAATCATTTGGCAAAGCAACTTTAGTATTTGTTTTCAAATCAAAGATTTTTGCATAAGATAAAAACCATAAATGTATCTTCCCAAAAGCTGAAGCATCTGCATTTAAATTTATTGGTAATGGTTCTTCATTCAAATTATCATAAATATCATTAAAATCAATAATAATTTCATCCTTGAACAAATCTCCAAAATTAATAAATGGCTGAATAAAATTAACGTCACCAGATACCCCAATATCTATAAGGTTTCTCGTACCATAATCAACCAATGCTGGATTAAAAGAATAATTCCATGGTTTATTGATATTCGGGTTTGCGAAAGATAATACACTGAGAATAATAATTGTAAAAATAAGTAATTTTTTCATATTATTCACCACCTTTTAATAAATCAGCATTTACATCTGTTTGAACTTCTACCCAGGCATTTATATCTAAAATTCCACTATCCATAAATTGCTGTAATTTGTTTGCGGGAATATAACCTGTAAAATCAATATAATAAGGATTATTATTTAAAATTTTATCAATATCTGTTTTTGTAAATTCAATGGATATGCTATTTTCTCCTGATTTTAATTGTATGATTTTTTCATATAATTCTTGATTATTTTCATTTTTACCAATTAGTTTTAACCCTGGTGTTAATCCTGTTGTATTATTATAATTGAGATGCAAAATCAATTTTCCATTTCCCCCTATTAAAGGCTCTATAGGTATTTCAGATTTATTTTCTCCAGGTTTTCTTCCTAAAATGTCTTTTTCTCCATTTATTGTTACTAAATTAATATCTTTTGTAGATGTAAATGAAAGAGGTATTGTAAGCTCTATATTGAAATCAAATACAAAATTGCTTAAATCCTCTAAAGATACATTGAGATCACTTGATTTTATTGCCATATATACATTTTCGCCTTTAAACACAGTTTTTAAAAATTCTGTAATATCTTTGTTTATTGAGGTCTCATCAAATACTACATCTGTTGTTGTGGTTTCTATAGTATTATTAACAGTATAGGTTGCAATTAATGTAATATAATTATTTTCATTCACTAAACTATCAGGTATAGTTCCTATAATTTTTGCATCAAAACCATTAATATCAATATCATTTAAGGTTAGTGTTGTATCTTTAGAAATAGGTATTTCAAAGTTCAAAGGATCTGATTCAGGTATAATATCCTTGCTTATTGGTTTCACAGATGCATCAAGTTTATAATCAAGATTAATAGTTGCTGATAATGTATAAGTACTACCCAAAGTTAAATAGTTAGTCGGATCAGATATGTTTATAGTAACAATATTATTAGTATCATCATAATTTGCAGGTGATGCTTCAAACTCAAAATTTAAAGGCTTGTCTAAATCTATTGTTTTATCGGTTAATGAAACTTCATGAGTATTGCTATTTTCCATTACAAAAGTATCATCAATATCAAATTCTGGAATTTTTATAGAGACGTTTATACCTACAGGTAATTCATTATTCCATTCAATATTAATAGCGGAAGTTCCTGTAAAAGTTATGGAATTCAATAAATCCTTTGCCTCAGAAGGGAATTCAATTGTTTGAGTATTGTTAGTATTTAAATTTTCATCTGTTTGAATTTTAGCATAGCGTATTTTTGGATTTTTTAACTCAATATTTGCAGTTAATGTTGTTCCCAATGCTATGCCATCACTTGATGATATTCCTATTTTGTCAATAGATATTGTTGCAGAAGGTTCTCCTAATTCTAAGTTTATTAAATCAATTAAAGCTGAGCCTTCTGGTGAAACATTCATAGAAGTATTAGTTGTATCATATGTTAGAGTTCCACTAATACTTGTGAATTTTGCATTATCAAGAGTAATTTCAATATCTCCATCACCAAATATTACTTTTTTAATATTTGAAGGAAGATTTATATCTTGTGTAATATTTGATGTAATAGTTGCTTCTGATATAGATAGATTATCAAGTGTTGGTGAAACAGATAAAATGTTTCCAAAATCTAACGGATTTGATGAAAAATCTATAGTCATTTGAGTAATATTTAATGTAGCATCATCTGTTCCTGTTAATATCTTATTGCTTAAATCTACGGTTATTTTTCCTGCAGATGTTAAAAGATTAATATCCTCATTTTTAGTTTCTAAAACACCTGTAATACTTGTAAAACTCCCTGTATTCAGCGCAGCATTAAGAGCTCCTGTTTTGAATTTAACACTTTTAATATCGTTAGGTAAATCTATTCTTTGTTTTATGGATTTATTTAAGGTCACACTTGTTATAGCGGGTTTTTCTAGAGAAATATTAGCAGTTAATGTATTTGTATTTAACCCGATTTCTCCAAAATCTAAATCCAGCTTTTCAACAATTATTGTTGCATCTTTTGTTTCTTTTCCAGTAAGAACTAAATTATCCATATTTAATATAGCGCCATTGTTATTTAATTCAAATTGTTTTTCATTATCTGATGTACCATCATTGTATACCATTTTTGCAACAATTGAACTGACGATTGTATCTGTTATGTTTAAAGAAATATTTCCTCCAGAAAGAGATACGATTTCAATATCATCAGGTAAATTGATATTTTGTGTATTGTTAACAACGACTCCTTTTATTTTTTTTACAGTAATTTCTGGAGTGATGGTAATATTAGGAGATTTTGTGAAATCAATATTTGATTTTTCATTATCATTGTTTGTAAATGTAGAATCAATAGTAAATTCAAATGATCCATTTGGTGGAAGAGATTTATCCTGAAATGTTAATTTGGAACTTGCGTTAAATATTCCATGGGTTAATTCGATGCTTTTTGTTGTATCATATTTATATAATACAGTAGCTTCAAATTCTGTTTTTACATTTTGCCATTCAGCAGGTAATTCTATATTAATGTTAAAAATCCCATCAATTGTAATTGTAGAGAATGACGTTGTTCCCATATTTGGATCAATAGTTTGAGAAATATTTTTTGTTGCAGAAAACTCAATGCCCTCTGCTGCTTTTATTTTTGTACCAGCAGAAAAGCTTAAATTATCAGCTGTAAGGGTTCCGTTATTTCCACTACCTGAGGTTATAGTAGCTCTTAGCGTAATAGTTGCACCATCTGAAATAGAATTATTTGAAAGATTAAAGGTTAATTCCCCAGAGTCATTAGTAGATAATGATAATGTATCACTTGTTATTACAGAATTATCTGGATTTGTTATAATTCCATCAACCTTAACACTTGCAGAATCATCATTATTTGTTACATCTAAAGTTAAACTTCCTGTTGAAAAAACAAGTTTTGAAAATGAACCATTAGAACTTATTTTGTCTGATGTTGAGGTACCATCATTAGTACTGCCATGAACAGGGATTGATAATGAAATATTTGGCAATTGAACACCAGCATCATTCACATCAATTTCCCCAACTGTTATATCTGGATTCGAAGCTGCAGGATTTAAATCTGGAACATTTACATCTATATTTTGTGGAGTAAAATCAAAATCTGGAACATCTACATCTATACCATTTAAAGAATCAATATTTGGAACATTGATTTCAACAGGAGAAATATCCCCTATTTCCGGTACAGAAATTTTCTGTGTTATTGAAGTACTAAATGCATCAATTTTTTCAAAAGACTGACTCATATCAACATTTAATCCCGTTGCATATTTTATGGTTTTTACACCATCATCATTAGGACTAACTATAGCACCTGATAATATTTTTGTTATATCTTCATCTTTGATAAAGTCATTTAATGTAATGCTTGTAGCTGCTACGGGAACTCCTATTTTCGGTTTTGCTTTAACCCTTATACTTTTAACACATGAAGATAACGATAAAAGCAGAATAACTACCAAACCAATAATAATAATTTTCTTCATAATCCCACCTCAACTTTTTATAATAATTTTTTTCAATATATTTTCATTAAAATATTTAGACGAATATAATAGCATTTTTGTTCTAAAGTTAATAATAATTAAACTTTTATATTCATTACAATTATACCATAAAAAGTTAAAAAAATTAAATCTATATGTTATAATTATATTTGAGGTGATGCTACTATGAAAAATAAAATGCTTATATTATTTTTTATAATATTATATATATCAGCTTTTTCATATGTAAAATTATATAATGGATGGGAGTATAGATGGGAGGATGAAAGCGCGTGGCATGAATATAAAACTCCTGGTGTTCCAATAGAAAATAAAAATAAAATGCTCTATTTAAGATATAAACTACCAGATGTAAAACTAGATACACCTGCAATATATTTAACAGGCATATTTGATAATTCCAGTATGAAAGTGGAAGATACACTTATATATAACACATTTGCAAAAAGTTTTTTTAGCCCAAAAAGTATTTTTAAAATACCTGAAGATTTTCAGAATAAATATTTAATCATAAAAGTATCTTCAAAAAGAAGAGATGTTGGTTTTTTTGGAGAATTTTTGCTTGGAAATGAAATAGAATTATTAAGACATCAGATTTTTGTGGAATTAGATAAAATACTATTGGTTGTTTTTAGTTTTTTTATTTTGATAATTTCATTTATTTTATATCTATATTTTCTTATTTTTCAAAGGTCTTCAGAAATAAGAAAAGCCCTAATTTATCTAGGAATTTTTTCTTCGGGTATTGGAATATTTATTTCTGGTCAAACTCAGACATTTAAATACTTTTTTTCAAATTACATATTCTGGGCATACATGATGGATGTTGGAAAATATCTTTCTCCAATAGGTTTAATGGGTTTTTTTTATAATATATTTGACTATTCTACAAAAAAAATTATAAAAATTTTATTATATTTTCATATAATTTATTTTTCTACTATCAGCATAATACAGATTGCAAATGGCTTTGAGTATAATTATTATGTTGATTTTTCAACTATATTATATTTTGCAATGTTATTGGATATTATTATAATGATATACAATATATATATCGGTTATAAACTTAAAGATTTTAAAGCTTACATTTTTTCTGGAGCTATAATATTGGTTTCTTTTTTTGCTATATATGAAATAATGGGTGATTTAAGAATAATTAAGTGGCAAAGGCCTCTTATTCAATGGTCAATATTTTTCTTGATAAATTCAATGATTTTACTCATTTTAAAAAACATAAAAGAGTTAAATTTAGAATTGTCTGTAAAAAATAAAATATTAGAAAGTTGGAACAAAGATCTCGAAGAGATCATATCAAAAAGAACAAAAGATATAAAAATTTTACTTGATAATTCAGGAGAAGGTTTTTTCAGTTTTGACAAAAACTTCATTGTAAAAAATGAATATAGCAAAGAGTGTATCAGAATTTTTGCAAGAAATATTGAAGGTATAAATGCTATAGATTTATTATTTGACACAAAAGATAAAGATTTTGTAAAAAGAGTATTTGACGATGTTTTTAATGAAAAAGATAAATTTAAGAAAGAGGTTTATCTATCTTTTTTACCTTCAGAATTAAAAATAAATAATGGATATTATGAAGTTTTCTTCAAATTCATAGATCATGAAGAAATAATCATGGTAAAGCTCAAAGATATCACAACTGAAAAGAATTTACAATTAAAAATCAATGAGGAAAAAGAAAATCTGGCTAAAATAGTAGAAATAATTAAAAATTATGATACTTTCGTATTAAATATAACTGGAATTAAAAAATTAATCAAATCACTATTAAACATGGATATAAAACACTATAAAACTTTTTTTGGTGAAATTCACAATTATAAAGGTATTTTCTCTCAATTTTATTTAAAAAATATCGCCCATCAACTTCATGAAATTGAAAGTAAAATTTTAAATAATACTTTGCAAAAAGATGCTATTAAAAAGCTGGAAAAACTATTAAATACAGAAATTTCAAATATTCAAAAAGAATTAGGACATAAAATTGATGAAGATATTTTAAAAATACCTAAAATAAAAATACTTGAAATTGAAAAAGAGTTAAAACAACATTTTGATAAAAATCATCACATTATAAAAGAAATCGAAGAATTGAGATATAAAAATTTATCTCAATTGATCAAACCGTATCTCCTATACACAAAAGAACTGGCTAAAAAAGAAGGAAAAACTATTAATGAACCAAAATTAATTGAAAGGGATATAATACTGGTTGATCCAGAAAAATATTTTTCTTTGATAAAATCCTTGATTAATATTTTTAGAAATATCATATCTCATGGAATCGAAACTCCTGAAATGCGTATTGAAAAAGGAAAAGATGATTTTGGCAATATTGAAATACATTTATATAAAGAAAATAATAATATAAATATAATTATAAAAGACGACGGAGCAGGTATAGATTTAGATAAATTAAAAGTTATTGCAAAATCCAAAAATATTAAATATAACAATAAAGAAGATCTATTGAATCTTATTTTTATGGAATTTTTAACTACTTCAGAAAAAACAACAGAGATTTCTGGCAGAGGTATTGGTTTATCAATTGTAAAAAAAGAGGTAGAAAAACTCGGAGGGAAAATTTATGTTAAAAGCGAATACAATAAAGGTACTTCATTCCATATTATAATCCCGGAAGTGATATAATGACTAAAATTTTGATAGTTGACGATGCTCCATTTATTAGAAATCAGCTTAAATTAATATTAAAACCATTGAATTTTAATATTATTGAAGCTTCTGATGGGAAAGAAGCTATTTCTGTATATAAAAAACACAAACCAGATATTGTAACTATGGATATTTCAATGCCTGTAATGGATGGAATCAAAGCTTTATCTGAAATAATAAAATATGATCCCAATGCTAAAATTATAATGGTTACAGCTTTAGGACATAAAATGCGAGTCCTTGAAGCTATTGAAAAAGGTGCTTCATATTATATAGTAAAACCTTTTGATAAGGAGAAAGTCATTGAGTCCATACTAAAAGTATTAAATAAATAAAGTTCATATTGACCTGTACAATAATGCTTTATAAAAAAACAAGCAGGATATTGCCTGCTTGTTTTTAATATTTATCTATTTCTTCTATAATTTCATACAATTCATTTACAACCGAATATACCAGACCTTCATCTTTCCCTTCTGCCATTATTCTAACTTTATGTTCTGTCCCTGATGGCCTTACGACTAATCTAAAATCAGGAAGAGATGTATATTCTTTAATTTTCTCCTTTAATTTTTTACTTTCCATAACAGACTTTTTATCCTTCACAGAAATATTTTTTAATAACTGAGGATACTGCGGAATTTCATTTATTAATTCATTTATATTTTTACCAAAAAAAGTTAATGTTTCCAACGTTTCCAAGGCTGTTATAATACCGTCTCCAGTTGTTGCTTTATCAAGAAATATAATATGCCCTGATTGTTCTCCACCCAATTCCGCATCTGACTCCAGCATTTTTTCTAATACATATTTATCTCCCACAGCAGTTCTAACAAGATTAATATTATGCTTTTCCAAAAATTTTTCCAGACCGAGATTACTCATAATAGTTACAATAACAAGATCATTATTTAATCTATTTTGTTCTTTTAATTTCAATGCATTAATAGCCATTAATTTATCCCCATCAATCAAATTTCCATTTTTATCTATAAATAAGCATCTATCTCCATCTCCATCAAAAAGTATCCCTAAATCATAACCATCATTTTTAATTATATTCGATAAAACTTCTGGATGTGTAGACCCGCATTTTTCATTTATATTTAATCCATCAGGGCTATTAAAATACACATCATAATTTAAATCAAAAGCCCCGAAAATTTTATCAATTAATGCTCCTGTAGCGCCATTTCCTACATCTATTGCTATTTTATACGGAACATTATCCATATCGTAAGAGGATAGTATATATCCTATATATTTATCCTTTAAATGAGAAGAATTCATTTTGCCAATTTCTCCATATGGAACATATTCAGGTTGTTTTTCTAAAATTAAATTTTCTATATCTATTTCATCATCATCTGAAATTTTAAATCCTTCTGCTAAAACTTTTATTCCATTATAATTAGATGGATTATGTGAAGCCGATATCATAACTCCAAGAGTTTTTTCACTTTTAGTTAAATAGGCTAACGCTGGTGTTGTTATTATTCCACAAAATTCAACATCAAGTCCTGCAGATAATGCCCCAGCAGATAATGCTGCTTCAATCATTTCGCCAGAATTCCTTGTATCTCTTGCTATTAACAGCTTTTCATATTTCCCTGCATACATTCTTCCTAAAGCATTACCTATTTTATATACCAAATCAACAGTTAATTCTTCATTCACAAGTCCTCTAATACCATCGGTACCAAAAAGCCTTTTCAACTTTAACACCTCCATGTTTTTCTTTAATACTTAGACCGTCTAAAAAGTCTCAAATAAAACGAAGACTCGAAGATTGCCCTTAAAATTATGAATGTAAGCCGTCAAAATTACACGGATGTGATTTTGAGCGAAACAATACACGATGTATTGTTTGAGCGACGGCTGAGAATGAATAATTTTAAGGATAATCGCTGTCTGAGTGAATTTGACTTTTTAGACATTCTATTTAATACTATTATAACTCAAATTGACATAAATTAAAAGTTGTAGTATTATTATAACATAGAGGGGTGAGAAATATGGTAACAATAAAAGATATTGCAAAAATTGCTGGGGTTAATCCATCAACGGTCTCAAGAAGTTTAAACGATTATCCTAATATATCAAAAAAAACAAAAGAAAAGATTAAGAAAATAGCCGAAGAATTAGGTTTTGAATTTAATGAAGCCGCTCGAAGTTTAAATAAAAAAAAGACAAATACAATAGGAGTAATTATACCTCAATTTTTTGATGATATGAGAGGCGAAATATTTTTTGCTAATTTTTTAGGAAAGTTAATCAAAGAGGCCCAATTAAGAGGATATCATGTTAGAATTGAATATGAAATTGAAAAAAATTATATAAAGAAAATGATTCAAAGTAGAAGTGTTGATGGATTATTGCTTATGAATCCTGACATATCTAAAGAAGATGTTGAATTTATACTTGAAAAAAATATACCTTATATATTTTTACATTATCTTTCAGAAAATTACATTAACAAAGATATTAACTTTGTTAGAACAGATCAACAGAAAGGTGGTTATATTGCAACAAAGTATTTAATAGAAAAGGGTTACAAAGATATTTTAACCTTATCCGGATTAAGTATAAATCACGAATTTATCGAAAGAACTAATGGTTATAAAAAAGCTTTAAAAGATTTTGATATAAAAAATGAATATATTCTGGATATTGACGTAACCTTTGAATCTGCAAAAAAAACTATCAAAAAAAATAAACCATTATTAAAAAAGGTAGATGCTATTTTTGCACAAACTGATTTAATGGCTTTGGGTGTCATAGAAGCACTCAATGAGTTGCATATTAATGTACCAAAAGATCTTGCAGTTATTGGGTTTGATAATATTCAAATTGGTACATATTTTAAACCTAGATTAACAACAATAGAACAACCTATAGATAAATTAGCAAAGATAGGAATTAAAAAATTAATAGAATTGATGGAAAAAAGTTTTAAGGTTAGAAAATTTATTGAACCTAAACTTATTATAAGACAATCAGCTTAACTTTTAAAATTCTAAAATAAGGAGGAATTGTTATGTCAATTGAAAAATTAAAAAACAGATATCTACTTATATCAAAATATAACACCGCAGCGGCATTATTACAGTGGGATTTTGAAACTCATATGCCCAAAAAAGCTGCAGATAAAAGAGCCGACGTAATAGGTGAAATTTCAACAAAAGCTTTTGAATTATCTGTTTCTGATGAAATTGGAGAATTAATTAAAGAAGCTGAAAAAGAAAATTTGAATGAAATTGAAAAAGCTATTATAAAAGTTGGAAAAAAAGAATACGAAAAATTTAAAAAAATACCGCCTGAACTATTTAAAGAGTTTAATATAGAAACAGCTAAAGCGCAATCCTCATGGGAAGAAGCTAAAAACAAAAATGATTTCAACATATTCAAACCTCATCTTGAAAAAGTTGTAGAATTAACCAAAAAAATGGCTGATTATTTAAACTATAAAGAAAATAGATATGATGCCTTGCTTGATTTATATGAACCAGGATTAACAACAGCCGAATTAAAAAAAATTATTAATCCCTTAAAAAATTTTTTGGTTGACTATTTAAAAAAATTGGATAATGGGAAAAAACCTACATCTATTATGAAAGGATATTTCCCTGTAGAAAAACAAAAAGAATTGTCATTAAAAGCTTTAAAACTTATGAAATATGATTTTGATGCTGGAAGAATGGATATTTCAATGCATCCATTTACAACAACTATAGGCTTTAACGATGTAAGAATTACAACTCGATACAATGAAAATGATTTAAATGATTCATTATATAGCACTATACATGAAGGTGGGCACGCATTATACGAACAGGGAATACCTGAAGAATTTTATGGTCTTCCAATTGGCGATGGTGCTTCAATGGCTATTCATGAAAGCCAATCCAGATTCTGGGAAAACATTATAGGAAGAAGCCTTGAATTCTGGAAATATTTTTATAATGATTTAATAGAAATTTTTCCGGAATTTAAGGAATATACACCTGAAGATATATTTAAAGCAGTAAACTTAGTAGAAAGGTCTTTTATTAGAACAGAAGCAGATGAAGTGACTTATAATCTGCATATAATGCTGAGATTTGAAATTGAAGAGGCTTTGATTAATGATAATATAGAAGTTAAAGATTTACCTGAAATCTGGAACAAAAAAATGAAAGAATATCTTGGTATTATTCCAGAAAACGATAGTGAAGGCGTATTACAGGATGTTCATTGGGCTCATGGATCATTTGGATATTTCCCATCTTATATGCTGGGAAATCTGTATTCTGCACAATTTTATTATAAAATGAAAAAAGATATTCCAGATCTCAATACCAAAATATCACATGGCAATTTACATCCTGCATTAATATGGTTAAGAGAAAATATACATTCAAAAGGAAAAATATATGAACCTGTCGAATTAGTTAAAATAGTAACTGGTGAATCGCTTAATCCGGAATATTTTATAAATTATATTGAAAATAAATATAATATGGTGTATGAATTATAAGATTTATTTATAAGAACAGAAACATAAGGGCTGTTCAGCCCTTATGTTTTATATTGGTTCTACATATAATGTCTTAAAATTATTGTATAATACCATTCCTGGTTTTGAACCTTTAGGTTTCCAGACATGTTTTTTCATAGTATAATCAACAGATACTTTTGATGAATACCTACCTTTAGAATATTTTGCAGCCAATTTTGCTCCAAATAATAAAACTTCCATAGGCACTTCCTTTTTATTTGTTTTTATTATCACATGAGCTCCGGGAATCCCCTGAGCATGCATCCATATATCTTCCCTATCCGCTTCTCTCGTTATTTTATCATTTTGAATATTATTTTTTCCAACAAAAATTTTAAATCCATTAAATTCAAATTCATATGGTTTTGAATTCGATCTTTTCCTTCTTTTATTTTTAGTTTTATCCTGTAAAATTTTTTCCTGAATCATTTCTTCTTTTATTTCCATCAAAGTCTCTATATCTTCTACAAAGTCAATGCTCTGCCATAATTGATATAAATAATCTATCATCTTTTTTGTTATCTTTATCCTTTCTTTAAGATGTATTTCCTTTGACTTTAATTTATGGACCTTTTTAAAAATCACCTGTAAATTTTCATTCGGTGTTTTTAAAGGATTTAAGTTTATCTTTATTTTTTCACCAGTTTCCCAATCTTCAACCACTACAAAATCCGTCTTTTCTTTAAATTGATAAAGATATGCTTGAAGAAGTCTCCCCTTTTTTTCTAAATCTGGAATTTCTCTTATCTCTTTCTCCTCGTTTTTTAATTTTTTATATAATCTTTCATATTTTTCTATCTCTTTTATAACTGTTTTTTCAAGACGCTTTTTTAATTCTAAAAAACGAGAATTCATACTTTGCAATTCAAAAAAATTCAATAATCCTTCTGATGGATTTTGGAATTCATCATATTTGAAATTTACCGGTTTAAATGCTAGTATTTCTTTTTTACCGTTGTATTCAAAAGTGTAAACATTTAAATTATCAAGAAATTCTGAAACAAATGAAATATAATCATATTTTTCAATATACTCATAAAATAAATTTTTACTTATTTTTGAAAATCCCATAAATGGTTGATTTAAATCATAAAGATTTTCATTTTCCAATATATTAATATATTCTCTTTTATAAAAAGGAATATATTTTGCCCCTGGCATAATACTTCTTTTTGGAGATACTCCTTTCTTTAATGCATCCATAATCTTATTTTCCTCATCAATAAGCAGTATATTTGAATTTCTACCCATAAGTTCAAAATACAGCTTATAGTTTCTCAATTCAAATGTTTCATCAATAACAGATAATTCAATATAACCAATTCTATCGAGTCCCAATTGCTCTATTTTTATAATTTTTGCATTTTTTATTCTCTTTCTTAAAAACATAGAAAAATTTTGCGGAGTATCTGGCATATTTGGTTTTGATTCCAATTTAATTAAGTATGATGGATTTTTTAATACAAATAACAAAAATCCACTTTGAAGTTGTAATAATACTTCATCATTAACTGGCTGATATATATTTCTAATCTTTTCTCCTTCAAAAATTTGTGCCTCTCTTATTAATTTATTTAACAACAAACCATCTATCGGCATATAATAACCTCCATTAATTGATTATCTAAATTATTATACCATATAAGGATTTTTATCTTCTAATATTGAAAAATAAAATAGACTGATATGTGTGGTGATTAAATGAAAAAAATATTGTTTTTAATATTTATTACTGTTAATATATACATATTTTCAAATGTCACAATTCCGGCAACAATTACATCATATGATAGGGTTTTTTCTTTAAAAGACATTTTCCCTGATTTAAAATTTGATAGAACATTGGCCTTTTTCTCGGGAAACTCCATTACTTATGAAGCATCAAAACTTAAAAATTTATTACTGTCTACAACAAACTTTACAAATATTACATTTGAATCATCAATAATTACAATAAAATATTCTCCTGAAGTTAAAATTTTCAACTCATCAAATACTGAATTATATTTAAAAACATATTTCGAAGAATTATTTTTAACCAATACTCCTAAAGCTACAATAAATAATTTTGAAATTAGCAAATATATGAAAGATACAAAAATATCTACTGTTCTTGATACAACATATCGTCGTTCATTAAATAACATATATGGTAACTTTTTAATACTGGATGATTTAAATCTAAAAAAATACATATCATTTAAAGCCAATGTTTCAAATTATGGTTATGTATATGTAGCCAAAGAAAATATTCCCTATAAAACTCCACTAAACTTAAATTTATTGAAAAAAAAAATCATAGATATATATTCATTACCCATATCACCATTAAAAACCACTGAAAATAACTTAACAAAATTCATGGCAAATAGGAATTTAAGAAAAGGTGAAATAATCTATGAAAATGCGGTAAAAAAAATTCCAGATGTTAAAGCAGGACAGGTTATACCAATAGAAGTATATTTTGACGGTGTGAAAATTCTATCATGGGCAAAAGTTTTAAACGACGCTATAATCGGCGACATTGTAATGGCAAGAAATGAAAAAACAAATGTATTAATAAATGGAAAATTATATTCTGGACCGAAAATAATAATCAATATAGGAGGCTCTAAAAAATGAAAAGGATTTCGTTTTTGATAGTTATAATACTGATTTTTACAATTAATTTTAGTGACTCATTGTGGAAAAAGTCTAAAATCAGCAATTTAATTTCAAAACCAGAAAAAAGTTATGAAATTGGTGATATTATAACTGTGGCTGTTTCTGAAAGTCCATCTTTGAGTCTATCTGATAATAATCCAGATCCATTTTCAGGTGTAATGGGGACAGTTGGTGCCATTTTTAATACAATTGGAAATATAGATCTGATGAAATTTTTTCCTTTAGGTGCAAATAAACCAGAAAATATTAAAGTTTCAAATAAAAAATCCTCGTCTCAAAGCAAAGCCACTGTAAATTTATACATATCAGCAAAGGTTATTGAGGTTCTTGATAAGAATATTATAAAAATACGAGGAAAAAAGGAATTTAAGGTTGATTCACAGAAAAAAATAATGATAATAGAAGGTTATGCCAATCCATCTTCCATAAAAGATGGAATAATTGATTCGAAAAATTTATCCGAAGCAAAAATATGGTATCAGGGAGATACTGATTTGCAAAAAGATCCAAATAACAAAACATGGCTTGCCTGGTTACTTTCAGGAATATCAAATCTGTTTTTCTAATATTTATATATCTAAATATAATAAAGGAGTGGAAATATGAAAAAAACGATACTAATATTATTACTAATTATATTTTCCCTATCTGCATTTTCTGCAATAAGACTTAAAGATATCGCATATTTCAGAGGAGCCAGAGATAATCAGTTATTTGGAATAGGTGTTGTTACCGGCTTAAATGGCACTGGCGATTCGGGAAAAGTTACTTCAGAATTACTTACAAACATGATGAAAAATTTAAATATAAATCTGCAAAATGCTTTTACTACAAAGAATTCTGCTGTTGTATTCGTCTTTGCTGATATACCTGCTTTCTATAAAGAGGGTATGAAATTAGATATTGTAGTAACAGCTGCTGGCAATTCAAAAAGTCTGGAAGGTGGTTATTTGATTCAAACTCCACTGTATGGTGCTGATGGGCAGGTATATGCTGTAGCTCAGGGAAGTGTTTTAACCGGCGGAGTAGAAGTTAGTACAACAGCAAATTTACAAAAAAGAAATAAAGTAGTTGGTTTTATTCCTCATGGCGCTATTGTAGAAAATGAAATACCAGCTTCTATAGTTTCAGACAATACTGTTACTGTTCTGCTTAGAAATCCTGATATTACTACAGCGGCAAGAACTGCATTATCTATCAATGCACAATTTGGACAAAAATTAGCAAAAGCTGTTGATCCTTCTTCTGTTAAAGTTAAAATCCCGGATGTTTTTTCTGATGATTTAATTTCATTCCTCGCTTTAATTGAAGAGGTTGAAATTGATCCTGATTCAAAAGCCAAGATTGTAATAAACGAAAAAACAGGAACTATAGTTTTTGGTGGAAAGGTTAAAGTTGCTGATTTTACCATAAATTATGGAAATTTCGTTATTTCTGTTGATAATGGCAAAGTAGGGGATAATGATGCCACTATATATAATCTTGTCAACGCTTTAAAAGCTGCTGGAGCGACTCCACAAGATATTATCGCAATTATACAAAATCTTTCGGCTGCTGGCTATCTATATGCTGAATTGGTGGTGATGTAATGGTTTCATCTGTAACCTTTTCAAGACCAACTAATTATAACAACATAAAAAAAGAAGATGCTGCTGCAGAACTGGTTGGATCTGTTTTCTCAAAAGTATTTAAAGATATGTATAATTCTGAAATATTTAAAAGTGATTTACTTCCAAAATCGAATACTGAAAAATGGTTCAAAGAAATGCTGATAGACCAATATTCTATTTCTATAGCAAAAAATAATATGAAACCTCTAATAAATGAAATTTTAAAAGCTTATCAAAAACCTTAAGCTCCTATTTTGGAGCTTTTATTTTATATGGTATAATTAAACATGAATAAGAAATCTATGGAGGTGGATTATGAAGAAAATTTTATTATTTTTAATTATGATATTATCATTAACCGTTTTTTCCAACATTTACGAAGTTATTCCTCAAGATTCAAAAGCAGTTATCGTATTAAATAATGCAAAAACCGTATACGACGATTTAAAAACCGTTCCTATATTTGGAAAGATACTGGATGATCCAACTTATGCTGAAACGCTGATAACCGGAATGATAGATGCATATATCCAATCCCTTGATTTAAATAGTGATGAAGTCTATTCGGGATTTGAAAAAAACGTTGGAATATTTGTTATTGAACCACAGAATAATAATTATGAATTTGGAATTGTATTGGGACCTTTAGACGATGGAAAAAAATATATAGAAGTTTTCAGTAAAGTCATAGATGCTTTAATGCCCGAAGATACAGGTATAAATTTTTATTATATTGTAAAACAAAGTGAATTACAGGATTATTTAATAATAACTACAAATAAAAATGCTTACGAAAACTCAAAATTAAACTTTATACCAAAAAAAAGATATAATGAAACAGGTATTTATGAAGAAATTAATACTTCTACACTTAATGGATATGGTTTTTCATATATAAAAGATAATTACCTATATAGTAAATTTAACCTATTAACTGATTCACAAATCACACCCAAAAATGTTAACATTGACAGCTCAGAATTTTTTGGTTTATATTATTCAAAAACAACATATATACCTGATGGATCGTCTCTGAATTTAAATAAATTTGGCATAAATCTTCCAGAAGACTTAATCAACTCGATTTTATCGAAATCAGATTGGGCTGAACAAACAGGAACTATAAATTTATCAATGAATGATGAAACAGGAGATATTGAATCAAATTTTGCTATGAAAATTAAGGTTAAAACCAATAGTTCTTTTGATGAAATTGAAAAAATAATACCTGAAGATATTACAAAAGAAAAATTAGATAAAGATTATATAAAAATAAGTAAAACTGTAAATGAAAAAAGCATGATTATGTATATATGGAAAAAAGATGATTTTTTATACATATCAAATTTAAACAAAATTGAATTAAAAAAATATGAAAATTCTTCTCAAAAATTATCCAATAATATATTGTATAAAGAATTAAAGTCCAAAATACCAGAGGCTAATATTGGAGCATTTTTTCTTGATTTAAAACCTTTAATTTCATTTTTAAAAGATTTTTTTGGTGTTGAAGGCCTTGATGGTGAATTTGGAGGATTAGGAAGCGCTATTGCTTCAAAAACACCTGATGGAAAAAATATAATTGAATTCAATTTTATAATGAAATAACAAAAACAGGTCTCTCTTTGAGACCTGTTTTTTATCCACCAGCACTTATATATTTTTCTAATGTTTTTTTAAAAAATATATTTGATATAAAAAGTAACAAAATATTAAATATAAGATATTCTATCATATATTTCTTTTCTAAAAGACTTTCTACAGGAATATTTGCAAAAAGGCTTACAGGAATTATGATAAAAATATATTTCCAATTTATTTTTTCTTATTTCTTTTTTTGGTTTTTCTTCATATTCTTTCTAATTCAGAAAAATTTGGTTTTATCCCACCATCCTTATTATTCCTAGTTATTGTTATGTTTTACTTTCTTCATTTTTGGTATCCTTCTATTTTCCTCTTTTTCTGCATTTTTATTTCACCATTTGCAAAAAAATTAAATCGAGTTAACTTTTAGGTTATTTTTTGGTATAATAAAAATAAATAGATATATTCTCTAAACGATCAAAAGTTCGAATTAAAAATATATGACAATTTAAGTAATATTTTTAATTATTCGATATTTAAATAAATAACTAAAATAAAATTAATTATTATAAAGGGGGATATCAAATGAAAAACAAATATTTGTATATTTTATTATTTGTAACTTTTTTGATTTTTTTTAATGGATGTTCTTTGATACCTTTTAAAGCAAATAAATCTCAAATAAATATTCAAAACAACTCGTCTAAAACTCTTAAAAATGTCAAATTTGATATTGAGTTAATTAAAGAATTTAAAGTAAATAAATATGATTTAAAAAAAGATATAAATGGAAATTTTTTAGTTTATAATAATATTTTGATTTTCCATGATATGAATAGTGTATATTTTTATTCATTAAAAAATAAAAATATAATATTTTCTAATAGATATAAATCCACAATATTCAGTTCTTTTTTGATTGATTATAACGGAAACATAGTTTTTTCTAATGGAACAATGTTGTATGTATATGATTTAAAAGGAAAAAAGATATTTTCTAAAGATTTTTTTGAGAATATTTACTCTTTAGCGATTCACCCTTCAAATGATTTATATATATTGACGGATATAGGAACAATATATAAATTAAAAGAGTATAAAATTTTTTGGAAGAAAAAGCTTAATACAACAATAACATCTAATTTAATAATAACATACAATAAAAACATAATTTTTGGAGATGCAAATGGTAATATTTATTCTTTTGATAGTAATGGTGAAAAATTATGGGTTTCCAAAATAAGTGGAAGTGCAAAAGGGAATTTTGCAACAGATTTACGAGGTAATATTTATGTATTAAGTAGCAATAATATTTTATATTCAATAGATAATAGCGGTAAAATTATCTGGAATAAAATTTATGATAATGTATCATTTTTATCTAATATTTTAATTGATAGAAATGAAAAAATTTATATTTCGTCAAATAAGAATATATATATATATGATAAAAATGGAAATGAATTGAGTAAGATTCCAGCGAAAAACATTAATACAAAAATATTACTTTTAGGGAATAATGTGTCTTTTACAGGAAAAAATAAATCAATAAATATTTATAATTTTGGTGATAAAAAAATATTAGAATATGTTTTAAATGATGACTTAAACAATGAACTCTATTATACAGACGGAAATCTTTATTGCCTTTCAAAGGATAATAAAATAATAGAAATTCCGTTAAAAAGTGAATATAATAGTTTAACTTGGCCATATGAAAAAGGTTATTTAAATAGAGAATATCTAAACTTACCCCCAAATAAACCAACAATTATTTATCCAGAAGATAAAAATTTTGCAGTTATAGAAAGTGATTTAAATCTAAAATGGAATGGATCAGATCCAAATAACGATCAGATTACATTTGATGTATATTATGGATATAATGAGAATGATTTATTAGTATTTAAAAAAAATTTATTAAAAAAGGAGGTTAATATTAATAACTTAATAGGAAAAAAGGATTATTATATTAAAATTGTGGCAAGTGATGGAATGTTTAAAAGTGAAAGTTCAATATATAAATTTAAAATTATATATAAACCTTCAAAACCGAAGGTTATATATCCTCAGAATGAAGCTAAAAATATAGAGTTAAATCCTATTTTAAAATGGGAAGTAAAAGATAAAGATAGCACAAATTTAGTATTTAATATTTATTTTGGTGAAGATAAGAAAAATTTAGCTTTATTAGAAAAGGGATTATATAAAAACGAATACCAGTTGAAAAAAACATTATTACCAGGTAAAAAATATTATTGGAAAGTTGAGGTTTTTGATGAAGATGGAAATAAAAACATAAGTGAAATTAAATCTTTTGAAACATCACATTTGCCAACTAAGCCAATTTTATTAACTAAAAATACAGAGTTAAGTTATGATGCAACAATTAGTTGGATTGCTACTGATATTGATAATGACAAATTAGTTTATGATGTATATATCGGGATTAATGAAAAAACATTAAAAAAGATATTTTCAGATTATTCTAATAATAAAGCTGTATTGCCATTAGTAAGACCGGGGAAAAAATATAAGATTAAAATTGTAGCTAAAGATAAAAAAGGGAATATTTCTGAAAGTGTTTTATATGATTTAAAAATCAAATTTTCTCCTATTGTAAAATGGATTAATAAATTAAATAATAAGGTTGAAACAAGCCCAGTTTTAGATGAGAATGGAAATATAATAATAGGAGATAATGGAGGAAATTTGTATAAATTTAACCCTGATGGTATATTAATTTGGAAAATAAAAGTAAATAAAAAGATTTGGTCTTCACCTTCTTACTATAATGGGAACATATATTTTGGAGATAATGAAGGGTATTTATATACTATAAATTCTGATGGAGAAATAAAATGGAAATTCAAAACAGGTGATATAATAACCTCTTCACCTATTATTGATAAAGATAATATAGTATATGTAGGAAGTTGGGATGGGTATTTGTATGCAATAAATCCAGATGGAACATTAAAGTGGAAATTTAAAACGAACAATTCAATTAGTGGAAGTCCTGTTATGGGGAGAGATGGTACTATATATGTAGGAAGTTGGGATGGATATTTGTATGCAATAAATCCAGACGGAACATTAAAGTGGAAGTTTAAATCAGAAAATAGGATATCAAAGGCACCGGCAATAGATAAAAAAGAAATAATATATTTTGGGTCGGAAGATGGGTATTTATATGCAATTGATTACCAAGGAAATTTAAAATGGAGCTTTAAAACAAAAAGTTATATTAAGTCTTCGCCAATAATTGATGAAAATGGAAATGTTTATATAGGAAGTTGGGATCAATATTTATATGCAATAAATCCGGATGGAACATTAAAATGGAAATTTAAATCAGAATATATAATAACTTCTACACCTATTATAGGAAATCATGAAACAATATATTTTGCAAGTTATGATTATAATGTATATTGTTTAGATTATCAAGGGAATTTGAAGTGGAGAAAAGAACTTGGAAATATTTTGGGAACTAATCTTTTATTAGAAAATAATGCATTAATATTAGCTGATATAAATGGAAATTTATATTCATTAATGGTAGAAGATGAATCTATAAATGATAGAGCAGAATGGCCGGCATTTAAAAAAGATAATTATAACACAGGGAAAGTAGAAAATGTAAGAAATTCATTACCGTTAGGCCCGGATAACCCATATCCTTTTAATAATCAACAAGATGTATCTTTATATACAAAATTTTCTTGGCAATCATACGATATGGATGGGGATCCAATAAGGTTTGATATATATTTAGGAACTACACCAGAACATTTAACTCTCGTAGCTAAAAATCTAAAAAGTTCAGAATATAAACCTGAAGAAATATTAAAACCCAAAACACAATATTATTGGAAAATAATAGTTAGAGATAATAGAAATGGTATAAAAGAAGGTCCATTATGGACATTTAGAACAATAAATCCATATGGAAAAATAAAATGGAATTTCAAGACAAAAGGTTGGATTGAAAGCGTGCCTTTGATAATTAATAATAATATATATTTTGGTAGTTATGATAAACATTTTTATTCATTAAGTATATCCGGGAAACTAAATTGGAAAATCTTGACAGATGGAGAAATAGTAGGATCTGCAGGAGTAGATGAAAATGGAAATGTATATTTTGGGAACACTGCTGGGACCTTTTTTTCAGTATCAAAAGAAGGAAAGATATTGTGGAAATATAAAATAAATAATAAAATTACATCCACACCTTTGGTAATTGATAATAATATATATTTTGGGGATAATCAAGGTAATTTTTATTGTTTTACGTTAGATGGAAAAATAAAATGGAAATTTTTTGCGAATGATTATATTACAGGAATTCCATTTTATAATAATGGTAATATACTATTTGCCAGTGCAGATTCATATTTATATAATATAACTAAAGAAGGTACTTTAATTTGGAAATTTAAAACTAATGGAGCAATTAGATCTTCACCTTCAGTAGATAAAGATGGAAATATTTATATAGGAAGTGATGATAATTATTTGTATAAAATTTCAGATAAAGGCACTTTAATTTGGAAATTTAAAACTAAAAGTGCTGTTCAATCCAAGGTAAGTATAGATAAAAATGGAAATATATATTTTGGAAGTTTAGATCATAATTTTTATGTTTTAGATAAAGATGGAAAAATAATTGAAATTTATAAAGTAGATGGTGGAATAATATCAACCCCCACTTTTGATGATAATGGAAATATATATTTTGGAAGCTTAGATTCGACTGTGTATGCATTAGATAAAAGTTTAAAAATAGACTGGAAATTTGAAAGTGGTTATGGTATTTCATCAAGTCCAATTATTAAAGATGGTTTGTTATATATATGTAGCAAAGATGGATATCTATATGCACTTAAAATTGAAGGAAAAAACACACCTGAAGATTATATAATAAAAAATTATTTTAATAAATAGGAGGGGATTATTAAATGAAAAAGTTATTAAAACACATTTCTCTGGCTATTATGTTAATACTTTTGCTCTCAAGTTGTGGTTCATTAGCCTTTCTAAATCCATTTGCAGGAAATCAGGATCATTCTAAAAATCAACAAAATTTGTCCAAAGCTGAAAGTTTTTGGAAAGATCAAAAAATTTTTGTTGATAATTCAACAGAACAACTTTTAAAGGTTTCGGTTGTTCCAGGAATTGAAGGTAAAAAGGAATTAACAATATACGATGAATCAGTATCCCGCAAAGCTGTGGAGATAGATATACCTTCTGTTTTTACAAAGTTTTCTATAGATTATGTCTTAAGAATTAATCCAGATAATTATTATTTAATTGGTAATTTCGCAATTTCAATAGGAAAAAGCAGTGGTAGAGTATGGAAAATAGTGCTCTTGGAAAATGCTTCTAAAAATCCAAAATTAAAAATACCAGATGCTGAAGCTGAAACAGAAGACTTAAAAGTAAATGTGTTAACTGTAAGAAATAATAAATTTCCAAGTTCATGGCAACCTATACAAATGGATTCTACAGGATGGCTATATTTTATAAATACTGAAAATAAAGGGTTATATGCTTTTGATTATGAGCAAGGGGAGTATTATAGATTGTATGATTCAGAAAAAAATACATTAAGAAGTTTTGATGTAAATGATTATTATGTAATAATAAATAATTTAATAATATATAGTGCTAATAATAAAATATATGTTGGAAAATTGGGAGAAACAGGATCATTAGAAAGTGGAGAAAAGATTAAAAATATAAATAATATAAAAGAATTATATACTTTAAGCGAAAAAGTTTCTTATCCTATTTCTTTATCAAAATCTGGTTATTTAGTATATCTTGATAATTCTAAAAATATTTCAAAATTGAAATATATTAATTTAAATGATCCAAATAGCAAAGATTTTACAGAATTAAAGTTGTTCACTTCAGAGGGTATAAAAATATCAAAAACTTCAGAGGTTTCGTTAGGTGGAACGTTAACTTTATCTAAAAAAAATATAAGTATAAATATACCTGCTATTAATAGTGTAATATATAGTGAGAATAAAACTTATATTTTGTTTTCAGAATTGAGTATTAAATATGATGTAAAGATTATCCTTGATTATAAAGTACAAATACCTTTAATTGATCAAAATAGTGTGAAATATTATGCAGTTTTGGTGATTCCACATAACAGCGACGGTTTACCTTTGTTTACAAAAAAAGAATTATTTTTGTTTGAAAAAAATGAAAACGAAAAAGAAGAAGTCAAAATGATTTTAAATAAACATTATTTTGCATTAATGCCTTTCAAGGATAATAATGTTTTGATGGACGGTTCATATATTAAAAGATTTGATTTAAATACTTCTAGAGATTATTCAATAGAATTTAAAAAAGTTCAAGAAAGCGAAGTTAAGGATGCTGCTGATATTAATCTTAGAATTGAAGGTAATATGATGAAAACAAAGCTTATGACGCCTATTAATCTTAATTTTGAAAAAGTAAAAAATATAGCAGTTATGAATAAAATTCCATATAAATTTAAAGAAATAGATTCTAAATTTTCAGATGATTTTGGTGTTTATATGTACTTTTCAGGTCTTGATATAGAAAATAAACCTTTGTATGGAATTATTGATTTAACAAATGTAAATAGTGAAAAAATGGTTGTTATAAGATTGTTAAATTCAAATGAAAAAGAAACGCTAAAACGACAGGCAATAAAAATGTTAATTGAAAAGTGAGGTGAATGAAGTGAAAAAAGGTATATTCGTTATAATTTTTTTTGTTTTATTGTTAATTTTATTTGGATGTGTTGATCAATCAAAAACAGAAATTATAACTCCAACATTTATAGAAAAACCAGAAGAAAAAAATCTAATAAATCTTGATCAAAATCATTTGTATGTGAGTTATGATTCGTCAGGAAAACAAGTAGTATCAGGATTAGTTACGATAGATAGTGATGCAAGTTTAACTTATTTAAGGGTATCTTCAATGGAAAAAACATTGTGGTATACAGATATTCTAAAAAAATTTGATAATCAAAATTTAAAAACAGTTTTTTGTGATAGTGAAGAAGGAAATGTATATTTAAATGGAAGTTTCAAATTTGATAATAATAATAGAACAGTATTATTGTATCCCAAAGGGAAAGATTTGCCACAATCCATATATACAAAACAATTATATAACAAAATTATTTTAGAAAATGGAAAAACATGGAATTCATTGCAATTTGATGAAAAAAATAATTTGTTTGCAGTTTCAGATGAAAGCTCTAAACTTTTAGTTTTTGATAATACAATAGATATGAGCAAAGAACCAACAGATTTAAACATTTCTCTAGATGTTTCTAATTTGTATTATAAGATTTTAAGTGGAAATAAAGTGTTATATAAACAAAAAAATACAACAACTAATAAAACAGAACTTATAATATCAGATTATAATTTAATAAATGGAGACACATTATCATCAACAACAATTATTTCAGATATGTCAAATATAAAAGGGCCTTTTGTTCTTAATAATGATAAATTATTGTATGGAGAAAAAGAAGATAATAAAATTATAAAATTAAAAATAACAAAAAATATTGAAACATCTTCAAATGCAACAGCATTTTCATTATTTGAAAATAGAACGACAAATGATTTTCAATTAGTTGGTGTAACAAATGCAGATATTGATAATTCGGAGTCGTATGTTTCAACAGTAACATATGGAGATATAATTGATGGCTATATATATGAAAATTCAACATTTATTATACTTAAAGATTTTTCTTTAGAATCTACCTTAGTAATAAGTGATTTAACTCAAGGAGCTACAAATGTTGTAAGTGCAAATTATACGATTCCGCTTGTAGTTTTAGAATTTCCATATTCTAATGAACAAACATTTACAGGAAATGGTGAAATGAAAATTCATTTTTTGGGAGACAGTACTTTAGTTAATGACAATACAGATATTTATATATCACCTGAAAATTATATAATTATGAAAAATGGGATAAATTTGTATAAAATAGATTTGAGATCAAGTATTCCAGCGGATTTTATTATATCCTATATTTCAGGGAATTTAAAATACAATGTAAAGTTACCATATTTAAGAGCATATAAGTTAAACATAGTAAATTTAACATCTAATAAATTATCTTTATCTAATATAACAAATATATCAAAAATAAATTTTTATGATAATTATGCCCGTTTTGCATATATAGAATATGGAGAAAATAATATAGCAATATACGATCTTTTGAAAGATAACATATATTTAAATAAACCGAATACAGAAATAAAATTAAATAAAAACATGACTGTTGAAGAATTCACTCAAGTATTTGAAGAAATAGTAAGGAATTCTAAGTGAGGTGAATAGGATGAAAAGAATATATTATATATTATTAATAACAATCATTTTAATATTTTCTTCTTGTATGAGTTTTGATTTTAACACAATATTTCAAACAAAAGTTAAAGTTACATTGATTAATGATATATATTATAATACAGGTGAAGAGGTAAATATAAATCTTTTTATATATAAAGATAATGAAAAAATTCAAGAGATAAAAAATTTAAAAAGTGGCAAATATAAAGAAATAGAGTTAAATTCGGGAATATATAAGTTTATAATAGATTATAATGAAAAAAAATATGAAAAAAATTATGAAGTAAAATCCAATATAACAATAAAAATATCCGAAATAATGAAATAAATGTTTTTTTAGAAATAATGAAAACAGGTCTCTCTTTGAGACCTGTTTTTTATCCACCAGCACTTATATATTTTTCTAATGTTTTTTTAAAAAATATATTTGATATAAAAAGTAACAAAATACCAAATATAAGATATTCTATCATATATTTCTTTTCTAAAAGACTTTCTACAGGAATATTTGCAAAAAGGCTTACAGGAATTATGATAAAAATATATTTCCAAAAAGATGTATAAATATTTCTAGGCAAATATGAATAAGAAAAAAGGTTATTAATAGTATCTTCAAGCAACTTTACATTAATAAAGATAAAATTAAAAGAAGAAATTATTAATTGAAAAGAATACCTTATTAGCACCATAATAAAAACATTAATAATATATTTAAAAAAGTCTTCAATATTCCAGTTATAAGAAACTAATATTAGATATAAATTCGGCAATAATGTAATTAAATATAAGGAATCTATATTTATTATTGATAATATCCAGCTGATATTCCGAGGTAGTAAAATATAATTATCTAATTTTCCTTCCACAACAAGGTTTGATAAATTAAGAAGAGAAGAACCAAAAAATGCATAATAGATAGTTTCTACAATAAACGCCGTTCCGATTAGCAAAAACATTTTTTCATCAGAAATTTCCATTTTGAAATTGATTTTTATTACTGAAAAAAATATAATTGTCATTAATAATTCAAAAATTCCCCAAAAAATCATTAAAATTGTATCTTTTAAAAACAATATTCTAACTTTTATACCATTTAAAAAACTCTGTATGAGCATATTAACCACCTGCAGTTTCGTATTTAGATATTGCAAATTTATAAAACAATTGAGAAATTAAAAATATTATAAAAATCCAGAACACTAATTTTAAAAACTCCTGAATATCAAGTGTGCCCTTAGCAAACGATTCTCCAGGAAAATTTATTATATAATTAAACGGCAAAAATTCAAAAATTGCTCGGATTTTTTGAGGGAAATATTTAAGCGGAATTAATCCACCAGAAATAATTTTAAATAAACTATATGACCAAAACGAAAGTGAATCTCCTTTTTTTAACCAAAAAGCGCTTAAACTAAATAATATTGAAATTAGAGAAGATAACAACAATGCAAAAGGAAAAATAATTATCAAAATAATTAAATTAGTAAAACGAATATTGAAGATAAATGAAAAAACAAAAATGATTGGTAAAGTTAAAAAAATATTATACAAAGGATATACAATTTCTACAACAGAAAAATACAAAATTTTATTTATAGGTAATAGTATCAAATTATCTAATTCTCCGTTTCTTACTAAATTAAAAAAACCCGGTTTTATTACGGGAATGATATGAGATAGAAAAAAAGAAAGTGCAAAATAATAATGTATTATTTCATTTTTTTCTCCTATACCTAATTGTAAAAAAAGGTATAAAAAGAAAAAATTAATAGTATTTTGAAAAATATACAAGTACCAATTTATTTTATAAATTTTTAATCTTTTTAATAAAAATTTGCTGTATTCTAAATATTCCATTATATTAACTCCTTCAATATATCTTCAATTGTAATATCATTTATTTGAATTGAGTTAATATTTTTTAGAGAAATATGCTGAATTTTTGATTCATGTATGATTTCACTTTTTGTCGAATCGTCAGAAAATACATAAATAATTTTTTTTAATTTCTTGAATTTTTCGATTTCTTTTTCATCAATTTTTCTTAACACTCTTCCTTTATCCAATATTATTAGTTCATCAACAATTTCAGATAGAACGTTAATTTCATGTGTGACAATAAAAATAGTGCGATCTTCTTTTTTTTGAATTTTTAAAAACTCAATTAATTTTTTTTTCGTATCAATATCTAATCCTATAAATGGTTCATCCAAAAAAATTAGTTTTGGAGAATGTAATAATTTAGCTAAAATTTCACACTTTACTCTTTCACCAAAAGATAATAACCTAACAGGTTGATAAATCTTTTTTTCTATATCTAATATCTTTCCAAGATAATTAATTTTATTTTCAAATTCTTCCTTATTTATTTTGTAAACTTTAGATAAAAATTTATAAAAGTCAATAGCAGGTAACGAATAATCAAGAAACCCTTTTTGAGGATTAACAAAAGAAATTTTTTTCAAAAAATCTTTGCTTCTTTTATACGGAACATAGTTCAGGACACTAATCTTACCATTCGTGGGTTTTATAATTCCAGCCATTATTTTTAAAAGTGTACTTTTGCCAGAACCATTTTTCCCTACTACGCCAATTGTTTTTTTATCAGGAAAGGATAAATTTATGTCTTCTAAAATAATTTTATTTTTAATTTTCAAATTAATTTCAGAAAGTTCAATCAAAATTACCCACCTCTATAGACTTAAATTTTTCTATTAAAGTTTTGCAGCTTATATTAAATTTTTCTTTGTCATCAATAAAATCATTAAATAGCGAAAGTAATTCATTTATTGTATATCCATCTAATAAAAGTTTTCCAATGTCTGCCCAGTCATTTTTTAATAATAATATATTATTATTAATATCAATAAACAAATAACTTTCACCGTAATTATTGCTATAATATTTTATCATAATTTCACTCCTCGATATAACTAACATTATTCCTCTTTATTTTAATAAATTAAAAACATCTTCTATATATTTTGGTATTTTTGAAAAATTCCTGTTTTCGGAATAATTTATCGCTGGACAAAATAAAACGTTATCTTTTACTTCTTTCTGTGAATTTATAATTTTTCTTTAAACAAAAAAGCAGCCGTTGAAGGCTGCTTTAAAAATATCATATGGAGAAAGATAGTTTCAGACTAAGCTATAAAGCTTGGAGTTCCCATATGATTACAGTTGGCATAGATATCTCATCATGTCTATTATATCACTTTTATTAATATTTTGTCAAGTATATATTATAAAAAAAAACCCCCTGATTATTTAACAGGGGGTAAAATAAAAAGAGGGGCGCTACCTACTCTCGCATGGATTTCCCATACTACCATCGGCCTGGATATGCTTAACGGTCGGGTTCGGCATGGTTCCGCGTGTTTCCATATCCAGTATCTGCACCCCTCAAAACTCATTCACATGTGCATAGTTACTTAATAAGGTCAAGG
>NZ_AZAY01000012.1 GCF_001021165.1 Marinitoga sp. 1197 | reverse complement strand
TTAAATTATTAAGTGCAGAAAATACTCCTGTTTTTGTGAATTTTGTAATTCCTGTTATAAATACAAATTTTATGTATTCATCTTTTGATTTTATTGTTACATAAAAATTTCTTAACACATTTCTATACTTTTCTGCCATTTCTTTGTTATTTATATTATCCAATATAGGTTTTTCATATTCGTCTACTAATATTACCACTTTTCCTTTTTTGGATAATTCTATTATTAAATCATCAAATGCATATTTATAGTGATCGTTTTTTATTTCTATACCATATTTTTTCCCTTCATCTTTTATTATTTTTAATAATCCTTCTTTTAATTCTTTTTCATTTTCGCTTACAACATCAAGTAAATTTATCCTAATTATTGGATATTCCTTGAATTCCCATTTGTCATATATGTATGTATCTTTAAATAATTCTTTTTCTCCTTTGAATAAATAATACAATGTTGATATTGTTAGGCTTTTTCCAAATCTTCTTGGTCTTGAAAGAAAGGTTGGTACTCCAGAATTTACTAATTCTAATATATACTTTGTTTTATCTATATATATATAATCACCTGTTATTATTTTTTTATAATCCTGCACTCCTATTGGCAATTTTTTCATTTTCATCATCTCCACACTTGTTTTTTCTTAGTATTATTATAGCATATAATGTACGTATTCATCTCCTACAAGATTTGGACAAAAAATAAGAAAGGGGTATTTTTTAATTTAAAAAAATCCAATTTTTTAATCCAAGAACCCGCTGTAAGCGTGTAATATCGTAATAGACCGAAAATTAATCTATGAATGCGGAAATTTTTGACATTTCAGAAGATATATTTATTTTGCATGTATATTTAGCTTTTTCGAAATTATTTGATACAAGTGTGGAATCGTCTTTTTGTATGAAATTATTTAACTCTTTTACTGTTAAATCTCCTATAAAATTAATTATTACAAAAGTATCAACAGGTATCTCTATTGTCAGATTACTTACCTGTATATTCATATCAATGGTTGAATCTGTTTTTGACGAAGGAATTAAATGAATATTTGATGCTTTGGAATTTATTTTTACGTATTGGGCTTTTATTTCATAAAAATCCATGAGCAAATCACAAACGCTTATTTGAATATCAAAATTAGCTTTTATATTATTGGATATATATATTTTATTCTCCGCTCTTTCAGGGATATTTATTGAATTAATTCGTAATTTTTCTTTAAAATCAAATTTGGTATTTCCCATATGTATTTTTTGATTAAATATTGATTTATTATATGTACTTTTTATTTTTATATTATCTTCGTCGTGTGTAGTAATATTACACTTATTCCAATCAAAATCAAAATTAAAGTTGAAATTATAATTATTATTTTTTAATTCAAAAATTTTTTCATCATGATTGATTTTATTTTTGGATATTTTAAATGCCAGATCTCTAAAAAATAATTCAACCATACCAGATGCTAATAATTGCGCACCTATATATAATAACACCAATTCTCCAACCGAGGGTTTAAAATTAAAAAAATTAAACAAATCAAAAATTAGAATAATACCAAAAAACAAGTTTCCAAGATTTTCACTTTTTATTTTTTTAAATAATTTTAAACCATCAAAAATAAATATTGTTGCTAATATAATTTCTATTATTGTACTAATAGTAAAGGATATTTTCAAAATAAGTGTTGTAAGTATTATTATGCCCATCAAAACATAAACAATTCCTGATACCATCTTATTTCCCCCTTAAAAAAATTTTTGAAATCCCAGAGGATATTAAGCCTGCACCTATTATTAATAATATTATCTCCCAAAAATTTAAATTTGTATTTATTAAATTTAAACTATCCAATATCAATATTATTCCAGCAATTAAGCCGAAAATTAAACTTTTTAGTCTAAAATTATTATGGAACTTTTTCATAAATTTAAATATCAATCCTTCTTGTGTTTCTAAAATATCGTCTATTGCTTTTTCAGCATCTTTACCCTGCAATAAGATTTCTTTATTGCCTTTTTTTATTTTTACCGTTTGTTCGGGATTAAAACCTGCATATATAAATCCACACCCCAAAATAAATTTTACAGTTTTCCAAAATGTTAAAGAATATCCAAGAAAAACCGATAAAATAATTACCATTCCTGTTAATATAAAGATCAAGGATAATATTTTCATAGAACTCCTCCTCTATAAAAATTTATATATACTTTCATTTATATTAATAATATACCATATTTTTTTAAAAAAAACAATATCGATATAAAAAAAATTAAAATAAAATTTTATTTTTTATTAGTTGATCAGAATTACAAAATAATTTGTATTTTTTTATTTTTTGAATATAATAAAAAAATATGGTATAATTTATAAAAAGTTGAAGATAAAATGGAGGTGTTATAATGGATTTTACAGTTGATTTTTCTGAAAAGGATAATTTCTATTTGATTAAGGTTGAAGGAGAAATTGATGCTTATCATTCAGCAACATTTAAGCAAAAAACAAAGGAGAAACTTGTAAGTTTATCTCATACTAAATATGTGATAGATATGTCTTTAGTATCATATATCGACAGTGCAGGTCTTGGAGCGGTTGTGAGTTTATTGAAAGAATCGAGAAATTTGAAAAAAGAATTAATTCTTGTTGGTTTACAGCCACAGGTAAGAAAAATTTTTGAAATGACAAAACTTGATAAAATTGTTAAGATATTAGATACTCTTGAAGAAGTAAAATAATATGGGCATTATGCCCATATTATTTTTAATATATTAGTGTTTTTGCTGATGTTATATATAAATTTCATATAACATTTTCATATTTTTTCGTGAATATTTTGCTTACCTTTTTAGCCACATTTGTTATATCCCCTGCGCCTAAAAATAAGAATACTCCTTCACTTAAATTTAATATTTTATCAATCATTTCGTTTTCAGAATTAATAAATTCGGAATCATTTATTAATTTTGCCATTTTTAATTCATTTACACCTTCAATTGGTTCTTCAAAGGCGGAATATATTCTATATATAAAAACTTTATCGGCATTTTTTAGAACCTGGCTGAATTGCTGATAATGTCTGAATAGTCTAGTGTATCTATGTGGTTGAAATATAGCTATTATAGGATAATCTGGGAAATATTCTCTTGCAGCTTTAATAGTATGTTCAACTTCTTCTGGAGTGTGCGCATAATCATCAACAACAAAAATATGGCTATTTTTAAACAGGACATTAAATCTTCTATTTACTGAATTGAATGTTTCAAAAGCCTTACATATCTTTTCAAAACTAACTCCCATTTCCAGTGAATATGCAATGGCTGCTATGGCGTCATAAGCATAGTGAACACCTGGCAAATTCATTTTTATTTTTCCTATAAATTTATTTTTATAATGGACATCGAACGTTTGATAATATCCATGAGGTATTCTATTTGTAAAATAGTATTCTGAATTATTAGTTGTACCAAATTTTATAACGAAATTATCATAAAATGTATTTAAAATAACATCATCACCATTTAACAACACAAAATCTCTGGCATTAGATGCATGATTATATAGAGAATCTATAAGATTTTCGAAAGAATTATTATAATGTTCTAAATGGTCTGGTCTTAAATTTGTTATTATAGATACATCCAGAATTGTGTTTCTAATATAGCCATCGCTTTCATCCACTTCACTGATTATAGGTCCGGCACCGAGTCTGAAGTTTCCATCTTCTAAACTATCATGAATTCCTCCTAAAAATACTGTAGGATCATAAAGCGCTTCTTTTAAAATGTGTGATATCATTGCAGTTGTAGTTGTTTTTCCATCTGTTCCAGTAATCCCTATACTATAGTTGTTTTTTAAAATATAATTTAAATATTCCATTCTATTAAGAATTGGTATATTCCATTCTTTTGCATATTTAATTTCTGGATTGGAATCTTTTATAGCTGTACTTTTTATTATCAAATCAGTATTTAAAATATTTTCTTTTGTATGCCCTATTTTTATGTCAATATTTTTATTTTTTAAATAATTTGTTCTTTCACTCTCTACATTGTTTGATCCACTTACATCAAACCCCTTATATTTCGTATAAAGAGCTAATGAGCTCATTCCTATTCCACCTATTCCGGAAAAAAAGTATTTCATTTCAGGCGCCTCCCAATGAGTTTAAAATTGTTTTTATAATAATTGTAGACGGATTTTCTTTATTTATAGTATAAGTTTTTCTTGTCTTAACTTTAGATATTATATTTACTATATCTTTATAACTAACATTGTTTTCTCTAAATATCCAAATATTTTTTTTCTTAAGAGCTTTTGCGTTTAAAGTTTGTTGATTTTCTGCAGAACCTTCCCACGGTATAATTATAGCAGGTAAATCAAAAAAGTCAATCTCTGATAAACTGGTTGCACCACCACGACTAATAACCATATCACTAATTGCAAGATATTCCGTAAGATTATCCAGATATTCAAATGTTTTTACATTATCCCATGTTGATTTTAAGTTTTTAGATATATGAATAAAATTGACATTTTTTATTTTGTTATAAACATTATAAACATTCTTCATCAAATTATCAATAAATTCTGAACCCAAGCTTCCGCCAAATACTGTAATCAATGGGGTATTATAATCAAAATTAAGATTGCTTAATAAATTTTCTCGATCTATTTTTTCAGGAATCCTTAAAGGGTTTCCGCTAACTATGCTTTTCTCTGGGAATTTATTGCCTATTGTGTTGTTATATGTTAGGAAGATTTTTTCTGCATAATTGCTTAAAACTTTGTTTGCAACACCCATTATTTTATTTTGTTCAAGAATAAATATAGGTATATTTAATTTTTTTGCAGCAAGACCAACAGGAACAGTTACATATCCCCCTGTGAGAACTACAAAGTGAGGATTTATTTTTTTTATAATTTTTTTTATTGATAGATAATTTTTATATGTATTATATAGAATCTTTATATTTTCCAATGAATATAATGGTCTTTTAAGGCCTTTTACCTTTAAGGATATTTTTTTTGCATAAGGAAAATCTTTAGAAACTTTAATATCATCCAATCTGTTATATATGGTAAAATAGGTTAAATCAAAATCAATTGTTTTTTCTAATTCTTTTATAACAGCATAAGCAGGATAGTAATGACCTCCTGTACCTCCACCAGATACAACTATTCTATACTTCATCTGTTCTTTCCATCCTTTTTTTATTTTCTTGATTTTCTAATATTTCTTTTGTTTGCTCATCAATTGTTTGCTCATCGATTATTTCGTAAAATACCATTCCCATTATGTATCCAATAGAAACAATAGTAATCAATAATGAAGAATTACCGTAACTCATTAAAGGTAACGTTACACCAGTAGTTGGAAGCATTCCAATTGAAACTCCAACATTTATAAAACTTTGAAAAAATATCCAGAATGCAAATACTACCATAAAATTACGGGCTGCAGAATTTTTTATATGATAAGACATTAATATTAACTCTCGCGATATTAGAAAATATAAGGTTATAACCATTAATATCCCTAATTTTCCCCATTCTTCTCCTATAACAGCAATAATAAAATCGCTATAAGAATAAGGCACGGAATATTTTTCTTCACCTATAAATGAACCCGAACCAAAAAATCCTCCATTTGTAATGGCATCAAGCGATTGTCTTAATTGATAATTTTCTTCTATTTTAGAAAATTGTTCTAAACGATTTTTTTGATAGCCTTTTAAAATATCAGCATTGGTTATAATGAAAATTCCGGAAATTGTTAGTATTAAAAGCGTCATATAAAAATGTATATTCTTTACTCCATTAATGTATATTGTCAAAATGGCCAGTATAAATATAAGAATAGATGAACTCAAATCTGGTTCTAAAAATATTAAAGAAATGGATAAAAATATTATGAACAACGGTATTATTATACCAAAAACAAATGTCGCTTTCTTTTCTTTTATTTTGTAATAATACCATGATAGGTATAGAGGTAAAAATAATTTCATAAATTCGGACGGTTGAATTTGAATACCTAAAATTGTTAGCCATCTTTTTGTTCCGTTTATAGGATCTTGAGATAAAGCCAAAGCAAGTAAAGTCATAAAAAATATAAATAAAATATTCATAAAATGTCTGTTTTTTGTTATATATTTGGATAAGATGAAAGCTATAATGCCTAAAAAAGATGATAATAATATAGTAAATACATGTTTTTGAAACATTTTATCTATTTGTATAGGTGAAAATGTCGATTCCATAGCTCTTAAAGAACTATATACAAAAAATGTACCAAGTGTTAAAGCCATGCCGACAATTACTATAAATAAAATAGCTCTATTTTTCAAAATACGGGATTTGCTCATTATATCATCTCCATTAATTTGTACACTTCTTCTTTAAATTTTTTCCCGCGTTCTTTATAATTTTTAAATAAATCATAACTTGCTCCTGCAGGAGATAAAATAATATAAATATCTTCTTTATAAGTGTTATTTCTGAATATTGCAACAGCTTTTTTTATAGTAGATTTTAAATTATCTTCAACAATATAATTGGTAAAAAATTTATATTTTTTTATTTCGCCAACCATATCTCCAAAAACAAGTACCTTTTTTGCATAATTTTGTAATTCTTTTAAAAGAATTTCCATATCTTCATTTTTTGGCTGGCCAGAAAGTATAGCTATATAATTTTTTTCTCTGAATGATTTATATGCTGATAAAGCCGCATGAACATTTGTTGCTTTTGAATCATTAAAGAATTTAATCCCTTTATATTCACCAACAAATTCCATTCTATGTTCTAATGTTTTAAAAGTTTTTAATGATTCTTCAATTAAAATCTTTGATAAATCAAAATTCAATGCAACTGAAACAGCAGCCAGAACATCTTCTTTATATAAATCTAAATTTAATGTTTCGTTTGTTATTTTTATATTAATATTATTTTTTGTTTCTATCATGTTATTTTTCCATATATATTCGCCATTATCCCCAAAAAAATATATATTATTTGTATTTTCTTTAAAATAAGATTTGAGATTTGAATTGACAAAACCTATACCATCATTTTGAATGGTTTTATGTATTAAGCCTAATTTTGTATTATAATATTCTTCAAGTGATGCATGCCAATTTAAATGGTCTGGCATTAAGTTGATTAAAACAGCAATTTCTGGTATAAAATTTTCACCCCAAAAAATTTGAAAACTTGAAATCTCTACTATATAAATTTCTTTGTCAAAATTCGCCGAGGATAAAGGAGTTCCTAAATTTCCACCAACAAAAGTATTATAAGATTTTGATAATATATGTGATATTAATTTAGTTGTAGTAGATTTTCCGTTAGTTCCTGTAACGCCTATAAATACAGATTCAGGATTTTTCTCTTTTATTTTTCTCCATGAGTATTCAATTTCTGTGGTGTAGGGAATATTATTTTCCCTGATAATTTTTATAGGCAAACTTTCTGGATGAATTCCAGGGCTTATTATAGCTAAATCTGCTTCTTTTAAAAGTTTTCCATGTTGTTCTTCATATGATATTTTGTTTTTGTCAAAAAAGATTATATCTTTATATGATAATTCTTTATTATTACTTACAAAAATTTCTACATTTTCTTTAATTAAAATATTTTTTAGCAATGCTTCATTGCTTATACCATATCCAACAAGACATATTTTCATAATATACCTCCAAAACCTATTAATGAAAATATTAGATTAACCAATATAAATCTAAAAGTTATATTTTCTTCTGGCCACTTTTTCAGTTCAAAATGATGGTGTATAGGAGACATTAAAAAAACTCTTTTTCCTCGTAATTTAAATGAAAATACCTGAATAATAACACTCAAAGTTTCTATTACAAAAATAAATCCAGTAAAAATAAGGAATAATTCAATATGATAATATGTTACTAATGCACTCAATATTGCGCCAAGAGCTAAAGAACCTGTATCACCCATAAAAACTTTAGCTGGTTTAACATTAAAAATGAGAAAAATAGTTACTGGTAATATAATAGTATATAACAAAATGATTGGTGCATTAAAATAATATACACCAATTAATATAGTAAATATTGAAGATATTATAAAAGTTCCGCCAGCTAACCCATCGAGTCCATCTGTAAGATTCGTAGCATTTGAAAAACCTGTAAAAAACAATATATAAAACAATAAATACGGTATTGATGATAGTTTTAAATTATAGGTTGTAAATGGGATTTTTAGAATATAATCCATATTAAAATTAAAGAATATAATAAATAATAAAGAGGAAAACAATATCTGTAAAGCCAGTTTCCCTTTTGGAGATAATCCCATTGCATCTTTTTTCAATATTGAGCTAAAATCATCAAAAAAACCAATAAGCCCAAAAAGAAAGGCAGACATAGCAATATACATAAAAATTAAATCATTATAATATATATACGAAATTATATTTAAAATAGAAATAGTTGGTATAAATAATATTCCTCCAGCTGTTGGTGTTCCCTGTTTATAACCATGAAGGTCAGGACCTTCTGGTCTAATATATTGTCCAAATTGTTTTTTTTGAGCCCATTTTATATATACCGGATACAACAAAAATTCCATAAATATTAATATTAAAATAATTGATAAAAGCATAAACTCCTCCCTAATCGTTCAAAAATTCTTCAACATATTTCCACAGATTCGTTCCATTTGAACCTTTTACATATATTAAAGCATTTTCTGATTTTAAAATATCAAAAATATCTTCTTTTTTATGAAGAATTGAGATGTTGTTAAATTTAAATTTATTCTTAGGATCATAAAAATATATTTGATCAAAAATCTTTTTCGCACTTTCTATTATTTCAATATGGTATTCATAGGATTTATCTCCTATCTCAAGAACTTCTCCTATTAATAGAATTTTTTTCTTTTTTATAGACATTTTTTTAATACTTTCAAATCCACTTAAGAATGATTCTTTTGAAGCATTATAAGCATCATTTATTATTAGGGATGTTCCATATTTCTTTAATTCAAAACGTTTTTCTGGTAAAGAAAAACTTGAAATATAAAAAGGATCAAGTGGAATTTCAAAATACAATGAAACCATTAGTGATGCTAAAGCATCCATTAATTGTCCTTTATTCCATATACCATTAAGTGTAAGCATTAAATTTTCACCAAAAATATTGTAATAAACACGGGTATTCCAGTTTAAATATTCAAAATCTATTAAATAGCCATCATTATCTTTATTTTCCCCAAATCTGAAAACTTTAATATCTTCTGGATATTCTATATTTAACAAGGGTTCATCTCCATTGATAAACAATAAGCTTGGTTTTTCTGCATATGAAATGATCTTTAACTTTTCTTCAGCAATTTTTTTTCTTGTTTTAAAAAATTCTATATGTGATGTTCCTATATTAAGTATAATTTCAATATTAGGGGTATAATATTTTGAAAGATATTCAATATCATTTTCTTTTCTAAGTCCCATTTCTAAAATGGATACAGGTTGATTTTTAAAATTATTTAGTATGTTTAAAGGAATTCCTATCTCAGTATTATAATTTTTTTCTGTTGTGAAAACTTTAAATCCATATGATAATAAGTGATATAAAAAAAATTTTGTAGTTGTTTTTCCATTTGAACCAGTTATTCCTATTCTAATTTTTGATTTTTCTTTTAATAGTATGGAAGCCTTTTTGTTTATATAATCAATAACATTGTCTACTAAAATAACATCTTTGATGTAATTTCTTTTTTCTTCAACAATAGCTGTTTTAGCTCCTTTTTTAAAAGCATTGTTTACAAAATCATGCCCGTTATTTTTTTCTCCTTTTATTGCAATAAAAGTATCTCCTTTTTTTATTTTTCGGGAGTCAATTTCATAATGAATTTTCTTAGAAGTTTCATTCATCTCTTCATCACCTTTCTGAATTTTTGAACTATTTCATGTGCAACTTCATAATCATTGAAAGGTATTTTTTTTCCATTTTCATACAATTGAAATTTTTCATGCCCTCTACCAGCGATTATAACTACATCATCTCTTGAAGCAAAGCTAACAGCGGCTTTTATAGCAGTTTTTCTATCTCTAATAACTATAAATGTTTTATTTTTATCTATTCCTTCGAGAATATGTTCGATAATTTCATCTGGATCGTCATCTTTTGGATCATCATCTGTTATAACAATTAAATCGCTATACTTTGAAGCAATTTCTCCCATTATTTTTCTTTTGCCAATATCGGCAGCGCCGCCAGCTCCAAACACAAGAATTACCCTGCCTTTAGTAATTTTTTTTGCACTTTTCAATACTTTTTCAAGGGCATCTGGTGTATGTGCAAAATCAATATAAACCTTATACTCTATATCTCGTGTATTTTCTACCAATTGAAATCGTCCAGGAACTCCTTCAAAAGTTAAAAAACCATGTCTTATTATCTCATTGTCCATATTTAATAATTTTAATGCAATAAATGCAGCTGTCATATTTTGTGCATTATATTCTCCTATTAAATGAGTATGGATTTTATTTTCTGTTCCATCTGGTTCTGTTATAGTAAAACTCATTTGGGCATTATTGTATTCAACATTAGAAATTATATAATCTGCATTTTTATCAAATCCATATGTTATAATATTATTTCCAGGAACTTCCTTTAAATTTAGACAGTCTAAATTAATGATTCCATATCCACCGCTTTTTAATTGTTTAAATAAAGATAATTTTGTATTTTTATAATCATCAAAATTCTTATGATAATCTAGATGATCACGAGTTATGTTTGTTAAAATAGCAATTGAGAATGGAATCTTATATACTCTTTTTTGATCTATTGCATGAGAAGACACTTCTAAACATATATTTTTTATTGATTTTTCTTTTGAAAGATTAAGTACTTTTGCAATTTCGTCAACGCCTGGTGTTGTGTTATATGATTCGTATAATAATTCATTGTTAAGTTTAATTCCTACTGTACTTATTAAAGAACTATTTTTTTCTCCATATGTCAAAACATAATGAATTAAAGAAATTACAGTTGTTTTCCCGTTAGTTCCAGTTACACCTATAAAATTAAAATCATCGAAATTTATGTTATAATATGCATAATTAAGTAAAGCATAGGCTTTTTTTGTATCTCTAACTAAAATGTAGGGGTGATTTAAAGGTATTTTTTTGGGATTTTCAGCTACAATTAAAGCTGCTTTAAATTCTATAGCTGTTCTTATGAAATCGTGTCCATCAAAATAAGAACCTTTAATACAGACAAAAACCGAACCCGGTTTTATTTTATTAGTATTATTAGTAAAAAATGTATATTCTTTTTCTAAAGGGAAATTATATTCTATAATTAATTCTTTTAAAATTTTAATAATATCATAACCTATCATGTTTATCACGCTCCTAATTATCATTTCTTAACTAATTTTACACCAATAATTAATTTTTTACAAGCCTTTTTTTGTGTTATCATATAATTAGCACTCAAAAAAAAGGAGTGATAAAATGCCAAAAGAATTGAGTAATAGACAGAAAATGGTTTTATTTTCTATAATTGAAAATTTTATAGAGGAAAAAAAACCGATAAGTTCCTCTGAAATACTAAAAAAGTCCTCATTAAAAGTCAGTTCTGCGACAATAAGAAACGATATGCAAAAACTTCAGCATTTGGGGTTGATATTTCAGCCACACTCAAGTGCAGGACGTATCCCCACTGACAAAGCTTTAAGGCTTTATTTTGAAGCTATTAAAGAAAGTTTTTCAGTTAAAAGCAAAAATATAGAATTGCCCCAGGAATATAAGTTTTATGATATAAACATTATGTTCGATAGATTCTCAAAAATGTTATCGGAACTTTCAAATAGTCTTGTTATTTTAGAATTACCTGATTCAAGATATATTTTTATTACACGTGTTGTAGTTTCAGATTTAACAAATGATTTTTATCAGATAACACTAATGACAAATTTAGGGTTATCTATAACAAGAACGGTTGAAAAATATGGATTTCCTTCATCGAAAGAGTTGGAAAAAATTTTAAATGAAGGTCTTGTTGGAAAATCTATGCATGAAATAATAAATATTATAAAAATAAAAAGCATCAATGAAAAAGATATTAGAGTTATGAATCTTTACAATCTTATATTTTTACTGGCAGAAGAATTTTTTAGAAATAAGTTCATTGTAAATGGATTAGCCAGGATAATTTCTTCTGGCTATTTTAATACAAAGGAAATTTTGTTTTTATCAAAAATAGTTGAAGAAGATAAAATGAAAGTACAATTATTATCTCTAAAACCATTTAATGTTGAAATAAAAACAGTGATTGGCAATGAGTTTGAAATACCAGAATTGAAAAATTTTGTGATGTTTGAAACATCTTATTGTCATAATGCAAATCCATTGGGTAAAGTAGTATTGTTAACATTTAAATATAGCGACTATAGAAAAATCTATTCGGTATTAAATGAATATACTTCAAGATTATCAAAAATTATATCAAAAAATCTTTAAAAAAGTATAAGGAGGGATTATAATGCCACAAAAAAAGAAAAAATCAGAAGGAAAAATAAAAGAAATAAAAAATAAAGAGAAGGCATTAGATAAAGATATGGAAATTTTAAAAAAGGAAATTGAAGAATTACGAAAAGAATTAGAAAATCAAAAAGGCGAAAACAAAAAGTTAATGGAAGAATATGAAAAAATCAAAAATTATGCAATAAACTTAAAAGTTGATTTTGAAAATTATAAAGATATTGTTCAGAAAGATAAAATAAGAATTAAGAAGGAAACCAAAGAAAATATTATAAAACAAATATTACCAATATATAAAAACTTTTCCATAGTTATTAATAATCAGGATAACTTGGATTTATTTGCAAAAGGTGCTGAAATGGTATATAAGTTATTTGTTAAAAGCATTGAAGATATGGGAGTTGAGTTTATAATTCCGGAAAAAAATGATAGATTTGATCCCTTTGAACATGAAGTTGTTGAAAAAATTGAAACTGATGAAGTTGAGGAATATCATATATTTGCTGTGGATTCTCCAGGAGTAAAATTAGAAGGCAAAATCATTGAACCGGCAAAGGTTAAAGTTGCTGTAAAACCCGTAAAAAAGAATGAAGAAATAGTAGAAAAAAAAGAAGAAGAAAGGGGTGAGTGATATTGAACCAGAAAAAAGATTACTATGAAATACTGGGAATATCCAAAAACGCTACACCAGAAGAGATAAAAAAAGCTTATAGACAACTGGTGAAAAAATGGCATCCAGATAGACATCAGGAAAATAAAGATATAGCTGAAGAAAAATTTAAAGAAATACAGGAAGCATATGAGGTGTTAAGTGATCCCCAGAAAAAAGCCCTTTATGATAGATTTGGATTTGTTCCGGAAAATGGTATGCCACCACCAGGCCAGGGTGGAGCAAGAGGTGGTTTTGAAGATTTATTTGAAGATTTATTTGGAAGTTTTGGGGACTTTGGAGGCACCTTTTCTGATATTTTTGACATGTTTACAGGTGGGGCTGCTTCGCAGAAAAGGAGAAAAGCAGCTAATCCACCTATAAAAGGAGAAGATAAATTTTTCTCAATAACTATAGATTTAAAAGATGTATTAAATGATATAAAAAAACATATAGAATACGATAGATATTCAACATGTAGTGCATGTAATGGTACAGGTGCAAAAAACGGTAATAGCTTTACAACATGTCCAAGATGTAATGGTACTGGAACGATTAAAGAAGAAGAAAGAACTTTTTTTGGAGTATTCGTTAGAAATTATCAATGTCCTACGTGTAATGGTAGTGGTAAAATAATTCAGGAAAGATGTAATGTTTGCCATGGTAGTGGTAAGGTAATATTAAGAGAAAAATTGGATATAACTATTCCAGCAGGAGTAGAAGATGGATATACCTTTAGAATTCCAAATAAAGGTAATGACGGAAAAAATGGAGGACCAGCAGGTGATTTAATAATAAAAATAAATGTAAGAAGACATCCTAAATTCAACAGAAACGGAAATAATTTAGAAACTACAATTGAAATAGATTATGTGCAGGCATTATTGGGTGCAACAATTGAATTGGATTTATTAAACGGAAAAACTTCTTTAAAAATTCCAGAAGGCACAAATCCAGGAACAGTTCTTGTATTAAAAGGACACGGATTACCTGATTTTAGAACAGGTAAATATGGTGATTTATATGTAAAAGTAAATGTAAGATTCAAAAAACCAGGTTTAAGGGAAAAACGTCTTTTAAAAGAAATTGCAAAGATAAAAAAACTGGGGGAATGAAAATTGAATAATACATCTAAAAAATTTAATTTAAAAAAAGAAAGTATAAATTATATAATAATAACAATTGGAACAATTTTAACTGCTCTTGGAATCGTATTATTTCTTGATCCATTTTCTATCGTTGCTGGTGGAGTCAGTGGTCTTGCTATTGTTTTGAAGAATTTACTTGGATGGTGGTTAGGTCTTCAAATGTTGGTGTATAATGTAGTTTTATTTGCTCTTGGATTCTGGCTTCTCGGTGTTGGATTTGGTTTTAAAAGTATATATGCCGCGCTTTTATTATCTTTTTTAATAGACTATTTTGAACAGGTATTACATCTGGATTCCATGATGAAATCATTATTGTTAAATTCACAGATCAAAATAGATCCCTTATTAATAAGTTCAATATATGGTGGTGTTTTAGCAGGAATAGGAATTGGATTGGTTGTATGGAGAAATGCTTCTACTGGTGGAACAGATATAATAGCCATGATAATAAACAAATATATGCATATATCTACAGGAAAAGGTTTATTAATAGTGGATACAATAGTTACAATGTCTGCATTTTTAATAAATCCGCTTGTTCCAATGTATGGGATCATTGCCATCTTTGTTACGTCAAAAATGATAGATACTGTTGTTGAAGGTTTTGAATCCACAAGAACAGTCTTGGTTATAAGTGAAAAATATGATAAAATTAAAGAGAAGATATTTGAACGTCTTGACAGAGGAGTAACAATTTTAGAAGGAAAAGGTGGGTATACACAAAGGGAAAGAAAGGTCTTGATGATAGTTTTAACTAGGCGTGAGATAGGAGAATTAAGAAGAATCATTAAAGATATTGATGATAAGGCATTCATAAGTATTGTTCCAAATTCAGAAACGCTGGGATATGGTTTTAAAAAATTAGGTTAGGAGGATTATTGTGGAAGACCCTAATAGTTATATTGAAATAATTATTATGATAGTTAAAATTATTTCATTACTGTTTTTATCTGCATTTTTTTCTGCATCAGAAACAGCGTTGACATCAATGAATAGATTAAAAGTTAAAGATTTAATCGAAAATGAAGATAATGAGAATGCAAGAGAAAAATTACATCACTTTTTGCATCATCCAAATCAACTTTTGACAACAATACTTGTAATGAATAATCTTGTAAACATATTGGTTTCTTCGTTGACAACTGCATTTATTATAGAGTTAATTCCGGGGAATCCAGGACAGGTTGTTGGAATTGTAACGGGAGTTTTAACTTTAATGATTTTAATATTTGGAGAGATAACGCCAAAAGTTTATGCCCGAGAAAATACAGAAAAGTTTTTCAATGTTGTGTTTCCCGTTATATCTTTTTTAAATTATATACTTAAACCAATTATATGGTTGTTGGTTAATATATCAAACTTTTTCATAAAATTATTTGGTGGCGAAAAAATAAGTGAAGCGCCTTTTATAACAGAAGATGAAATTATGAATTATCTGGATATTGGTCATGAAGAAGGTGTTATTGAAAAAGATGAAAAGTTTATAATGAAAAGAGGACTTGAGTTAAAAGAAATATCTGTAAAAGAAATAATGACTCCGAGAGTTGATATAATTGCTATTTCTGAAGACGAAAATCTGAAAGAATTAATAAAAATAATAAATGAAGAAGGATACTCCAGAATTCCCATATATAAAGAATCAATAGACAACATTATAGGTGTTTGTTATGCTAAAGATGTATTTAAAATATTGGAAAAAGAAGGGTTAAATGAAGAATTTTTGGATATCAATATTAAAAATATTATGCATAAAGTTGAGTTTATACCTTTAACCATGAAAATCAGAGATGTTATGAAAATTTTTCTGGAAAAACATACTCATATGGCGGTTGTTGTGGATGAATATGGTGGAACTGCAGGTCTTGTCACTCTTGAAGATATTCTGGAAGAGTTAACGGGTGAAATACTTGATGAATATGATATAGTTTCAGAAGAGATAAATATTGTAAAACTGGCGAAAAATACGTATCTTATTAATGGAACAACACCTATAAACGATATTGAAAGAGAATTGGATCTTGAGTTACCAGAAACAGATTTTGAAACAATAGGAGGATTATTATTAGAAGAATTTGAAAGATTTCCAAAAGCGGGAGAAAAGATAACCTTAGAAGGAGTTACATTTGAAATAGTTTCTGTATCAAAAAATAAAATAGACAAGGTTAAAATTACAGTTAAGGAGGATTTCAATGAAAATAAAACAGGACATTCTTGATCTGTTATATGAAAAAGCAAAGGATTCTATGAAAAATTCATATTCACCTTATTCAAAATTTAAAGTTGGTGCAGCTTTAATTACAAAAAGCGGAAAAGTATATACCGGAACAAATATTGAAAATGCATCATATGGCTTATCTATGTGCGCTGAAAGAATTGCAATTTTTAAAGCTGTATCTGAAGGTGAAACGGATTTTGAGGCGTTAGTGGTAATTGGAGATACTGATAGTCCTATAAGCCCCTGTGGGGCATGCAGGCAGGTTATTGCTGAATTTGGAGTTGATGAAATAATATTAACAAATTTAAAAAGGGAATTTAAAGTAATGAGTGTGGAAGAAATACTGCCGTATGGGTTTTCTGGTGAAGAATTAGATGATAAAACTTCTAATAATCGATGAAAATGAAGAGCATCGATTTTTTCTAAGACATCTTTTTTTAAATGAAAATAAAGTTTTAAAAGATTTTGGATTTAAAGAAAAGTTTGAGGTTTATGAAGCGAAAAATGCTTTTGAAGGTGTAAAGATGGCTCAATATATTGAGCCTAATATTGTTATACTGGAAGAAAAATTATCTGAATTAGATGGTGTAGAAGTATGCAGAAAAATCAAAAAATTCAGAAGAACCATGAATATTCCGATAATATTTTTAACAACAATTAATGATTTAGCTATAAAAGAGAAAGCTTTTAAAGCTGGTGCTTCGGATTATATAATAAAACCAGCCCACCCATATGAATTATTAATACGGGTAAAAAGACATCTTGATTTTTATATAACTCAAAGGAAATTAAAATATTCTATTGAAAACTATGAAAAGGATTTGAGAATTGCCAGAAGTATCCAGAAAAATTTATTACCCAAATTCAGAAAATTAAATAATATAGTCTTTGATTATATATATATACCATCACATAACACTTCTGGGGATATGATAGAAGTTATACCTATAGATAAAAATAAAATTTTTGCATATGTTTACGATATTTCAGGACATGGTGTAACATCTGCGTTGTTATCTATTATTGTAAAACAAGAAATTGATTATATAATAAAAAGTTCTAAAACACATAATTTAAAAGAAATAATATTACAGTTAGAAAAGAATATTAAAGAATACTTTTTTGATGGTAGATACTTTACAGGAATTTTTTCTATACTATCGAGAAACAAGATTGAATATATAAACTTAGCTCATAGAGAAATAATATTTTTAAAAAACAATAGGATAGAAATTGATTCAGAAACTAATTTTCCTGCAGGAATTGGCTTAATTGAGGAAAATAATTTAAAAATTAAAAATAAAGAGTTTGATAATAATACTTTTATTATATTTTATACAGATGGAATATTGGACGTTGAATATTTTGATGAAAAAAAACTTTATGAAACCTTGATTTCAAAAAAATTCAACACACCAGAAGAAATAACAGATAGATTAAAAAATATTTTGAATATACTTTTAGATTGGAAATTTCCAGATGATGATATTACAGTATTAGTACTGCAACCGGAGGGATAATATGAATTTTGAAGAAAAAGAAATAAAAACAGAAAATATTTTCAAAGGTGTTTTATTAGATGTAAGAAAAAGCCTTGTTGAACTTCCAAATAGGAAACAATCTACAAGAGAATTTGTTGTACATCCTGGAGCAGTAGCTATGTTACCAATAGAAAATAATTATGTATATTTAGTTGAACAATATCGATTTCCAATAAAAAAGCATCTTCTTGAAATTCCGGCTGGGAAGTTTGATAAAGCAGGTGAAGAACCTCTTGAATGTGGTAAAAGAGAATTGGAAGAAGAAATTGGAAAAAGGGCTAAAACCTGGATATATCTTGGATATATTCATACAACTCCCGGATTTTCAAATGAAATTATACATCTTTATTTAGTAAAAGATTTTGAAGATACAAAAATGAATCTTGATGAGGATGAATTTCTTGAAGTGAAGAAAATACACATAAAAGAATTTGAAGAAAAAATATTAAATAATGAAATAACAGATGCAAAAACAATAGCAGCATATGCAAGGGCAAAAATATTAGGAGGGATATAAAATGAAAGTCAGGGTTAGATTTGCACCAAGTCCAACAGGATTTTTACATGTAGGTGGAGCAAGAACAGCATTATACAATTATCTTTTTGCAAAAAAACATAATGGAACCTTTGTATTAAGAATTGAAGATACAGATATTGAACGTTCAACAAAAGAATCAGAAGAACAATTAATTGAGGCTTTAACTTGGTTAGGACTGGATTGGGATGAAGGACCAAATGTAAAAGGCGAGTATGGTCCATACAGACAAAGCGAAAGAACTTATATTTATAAACAGATGACAGAGGAACTTATAAATAAAGGAAAAGCATATTATGCTTATGTATATCCTGAAGACCTGGAAAAAATAAAAGCCGAATTAATTAAAAATGGTAAGCCGCCTCATTATTCATATGAATTAATAGAATCGTATAATACAGAAGAAAGAAAAAAAGAATTTAATGAAAAAGGATTAAAACCAGTGGTGTTTTTTAAAATGCCAAGAAAACCATTTTCTATAAACGACTTAATAAAAGGACCTGTTACATTTGGTGAAGGTGCAATAGGAGATTTTATTATTATGAGAAGTAATGGATTGCCTACATATAACTATGCAGTTGTTATAGATGATATGACCATGGAGATAACCCATGTGATAAGAGGGGACGACCATTTATCAAATACATTAAGGCAGGTTGCGTTATATGAAGCATTTGGTGTTAAAATACCTGAATTTGCTCATGTGTCTATGATTTTAGGTCCGGATGGAAAAAAATTATCAAAAAGGCATGGAGCAACTTCAGTGGAGGAATTTAGAAACAAAGGATATTTACCTGAAGCGTTGGTAAATTATCTTGCATTATTGGGATGGTCGCATCCAGAAGGAAAAGAAATAATGCCATTAAATGAAATGATAGAAAACTTTGACTTAAACAGGGTAAATTCAAGCCCTGCAATATTTGATAATGAAAAATTAAAGTGGATGAATGGTGTATATATACGTGAAGCAAAACTCGATAGAATTGTAAAATTATCAAAATTATTTATTCTGGAAAAGGGATTATTATCAGAAGAACAATTTGATAATAACAAAAAATGGGTAACCGAAGCAGTAGATATAGTACGAGAATCTGTAGAGGATTTATCTCAAATACCAGAAAAATTAGAAATATTCTTAAAAGATTTTGAAGTAGATCTCGAAAATGCAGAATTAAAAGATTTTCTGCAAGCAGAGGGTGTAAAAAATACAATAAAATTAATATATGAGAAGGTTTTAAACGATCCAGATTGGAAAGTGGAAACTATATTAAAAAATATTAAAGAAGCTATGAAAGAAGGAAAACCAAAGAAAAAACCATTTTATATGTCTTTAAGAAAAATATTAACAGATTCTTTTGAAGGTCCAGATTTAGTAAAAACTATACATTTAATAGGAAGAAGCAGAGTTCTTCAAAGGCTTGATAGGGTTGTGGGAAAATGGTAGATATAAAAATATTTGATACATTAAAAGGTGATCTTGTAAAGTTTGAACCGATTGAAAAAGATCATGTAAGAATGTATGTTTGTGGCCCCACCATATATAATTTAATACATATTGGAAATGCCAGACCCATGATAGTATTTGATGCATTTAGAAGATTCCTGGAATATGTTGGATATAAAGTAACAATGGTTCAAAATTTCACTGATATTGATGATAAAATAATAAACAAAGCTAATGAAGAAAATGTACCTTTTGAAGAAATTGCAGAGAGATATATTGTTGAATATTGGAAAGATTCATATTATTTAAGAATAAGACCTGCCAATTATCATCCAAAAACATCTAATTATGTGTCGGAAATAATAGAATTTATAGAAGATTTAATAAATAAAGGATTTGCTTATGAATCAGAAGGGGACGTATATTTCAATGTATCTAAATTTAAAAATTATGGAGAATTATCACATCGAAATCCAGATGATATGATTGCCGGTTCAAGAATAGAAATTTCAGAAAAAAAGAAAAATCCACTTGATTTTACTCTATGGAAACAGGCAAAAGAAGGGGAGCCATACTGGGAAAGTCCATGGGGAAATGGCAGACCGGGATGGCATATAGAATGTTCTGTAATGTCTAACTGTTTATTGGGAGATTCTTTTGATATACATGCAGGCGGTAATGATTTAATATTTCCTCATCATGAGAATGAAAAAGCCCAATCCGAAGCAAGACATGGAAAAACATTCGCCAGATATTGGATGCATAATGGAATGATCAGATTTTCTGGAGAAAAAATGTCAAAATCCATAGGAAATATATGGCTTGTCAGGGAGTTAGTAAAGGCTTATGATCCAGATACAATTAAAACATTCATATTATCAAAACATTATAGAACACCACTTGACTTTACAGAAGAAGGGTTAAACGCACAGAAAAAATCTGTAAAAAGAGTAAATGAATCATTAAAAAGGGTAGAAGAAAAATACAATAATTATGTTCCATATATTCCAAAATCAAAATATATGAAAGAAAAAATTGATGAATTCATAAATCATTTATCTATAGATTTTAATACACCAAAGGCTATTGCATTAATATTTGACTTAGTCAACGAATTAAATAAAGCATATGATGAAAATAACGAACAAAGATTATTGGAAGCATATCATTTAATAAGAAATGAATTCGGACCTGTATTAGGTATATTTGAAATACCTACAAGTGTGGAAAAAAATTTAAAAATAGAAGAACTAATGAATTTATTAATTGATGTAAGAAATTCATTAAGAAAAGAAAAAAATTTTCAGCTAAGTGATTATATAAGGGATGAATTAAAAAATATAGGTATAACATTAAAAGATACATCAGAAGGAACAAAATACACAATAGATTAAATTAAAATCAAAAATCTCCTGCTTTATGCAGGGGATTTTGTTTTTAGCCAAACAAAAAATTTATTGACTTTACAATTATTATATGTTATAATTCACTCAGTGAATGAAAAAAGTTTTCTGGAGGGATTAGTATGACATTGATGGAAAAAATAAAAAGCAAAAAAGCTAAAATAGGTGTTATTGGTCTTGGTTATGTAGGATTGCCTTTAGCTGTTGAAAAGGCAAAAGCAGGTTATAACGTTATTGGATTTGATGTTCAAGAAAAAAAGGTTGAAATGGTAAATAAAGGTATCAATTATATTGGTGATGTTGTAAACGAAGAACTGGAAGACTTAGTAAAGAATAAAAAAATAATTGCAACTACAGATTTTGACAAAATTTCTGAATGTGATGCTGTTATGATATGTGTTCCAACACCTCTTGATAAATTCAAACAACCAGATTTACAATATGTAGTTGCTTCTACAAAAGAGGTTGCTAAAAGATTGCATAAAGATATGCTTGTTACTCTTGAAAGTACAACATATCCAGGAACGACAGAGGAAGTAATGCTTCCAATTTTAGAAGAAACGGGTTTAAAGGTTGGAACAGATTTTTATCTTGCATTCTCACCAGAAAGGGTAGATCCCGGAAATTTAAGATTCAAAACTAAAAATACTCCAAAAGTTGTCGGCGGTGTAACTAAAGAATGCACTAAACACGCAAAAGCGTTATACGAAAGCGTTTTAGAAGCAGAAGTTTTTGCAGTTTCAAGTCCAAAAGAAGCAGAAATGGCAAAAATTCTAGAAAATACATTTAGAATTGTAAATATTGCTCTTATAAATGAAATGGCTGTTGTTGCAAAAAAATTGGGAATTAATATATGGGAAGTTATAGATGCGGCAGCAACAAAACCATTTGGGTTTATGCCTTTCTATCCAGGACCAGGAGTTGGCGGGCACTGTATTCCAATAGATCCATTTTATCTTACATATAAGGCAAGAGCTGTTGATTACCATACAAGATTAATCGAAATGGCGGGAGAAATAAATGACGCAATGCCGGAATATGTTGTTTCAAGACTTCAGGACATTTTAAATGATAGAAAGAAATGTTTAAATGGAGCAAAAGTATTGTTACTCGGTATTGCATATAAGAATGATATAGATGATTTAAGGGAATCTCCTGCTTTAAAGGTATTAGAGCATTTAGAAAAGAAACACGCTGATATTATTATTCATGATCCATACATTTCAGAATTTATACATGAAGGAAAAATATATAAAAGTGTGGAATTAACAAAAGAGTTATTGAAAGGTGTTGATGCTGTAGTATTAACTACTGCACATTCGAATGTTGATTATGAATTTGTACTTGAATACGCACCATTCTTATTTGACACAAAAAATAAAACAAAGAATATAATGAAAAATAAGGAAAAGGTGATATTGTTATGATTCGACTTGCTTTAATTGGCTGTGGAAGGATTGCAACAAAAAAACACACAGAGGCTATAATAAAAAATAACGAGTTATTTGAACTTGTTGCGGTTGTCGACCCTATTGTTGAAAAAGCGGAAAATATTGCTAATATTATTGAAAAAGCAGGATTGAAAAGACCAGAAGTTTATAACAATTACAAAGAAGTTTTAAAAAGAGAAGATATAGACATGGTATCAATAGCAACAGAAAGTGGATATCATTATCCAATATCGATAGATGCTATGAACAGCGGAAAACATGTGCTCGTTGAAAAACCAATGGCTCTTTCCACAAAAGAAATGGATCATATGATTGAACTTTCAAAAGAAAAAGATTTAAAACTTGGCGTCTGTTTTCAGAATAGATTCAATCCCCCCATACAGGAATTGAGAAAAAAAATTGAAAATGGAGAATTTGGAAAATTATTGCATGGGCAAATTTCAATAAGATGGAATAGAAATAAATCATATTACAAACAGGCTCCATGGAGAGGGACATGGGAACTCGATGGTGGAACTTTAATGAACCAATGTACACATGGAATAGATTTGTTACAATGGACATTTGGAGAAATAGAAGAAATTACAGGAAAAATTGAAAATTTTAATCATCCTTATATAGAAGCAGAAGACTTTGGAAGCGCTATAATAAAATTCAAAAATGGTGCAGTTGGAATCATCGAAGGCACAGCAAATGTATATCCAAAAAATCTGGAGGAAACACTGTCAGTTTTCGGTGAAAAAGGTACTGTTGTTATCGGTGGACTGGCAGTAAATAAAATCGAAACATGGAGATTCGAAAATGAGGATTCACATCCTTTTCAAAACTTACCAGATCCTGACACAGTATACGGAGCCGGCCACGTACCTCTTTACAAAGATTTTTATAATGCGATAGTTGATGACAGAAAACCGTATATCTCAGGTGAAGATGGGAAAAAAGCAGTTGAAATTGTATTAGCGATATATAAATCTGCAAAAGAAGGAAAACCTGTTAAATTTCCATTTGAATTTTCTACACTTGAAATGAAAAAATATTTTGGAAGGTGAAATTATGATTTCAGAATTTGCAGAAATTCATGATTCAGTTGAGTTGGGACATAATATAGAAATTGAGGAAAATGTTGTAATAGAAGAAAATGTAAAAGTAGGAAACAATGTTGTTATAAAAAGAGATACAATTATAAAAAGAGGAAGCGTTATCGCAGATAATACCGTTCTTGGCAAAAAACCTTTTAAAGCTTCAAATTCTGCCGTTACACAGGAAAAAGAGCTTGAACCTCTGGTGATTGGTGAATACGTAACTATAGGGGCAAATTGTGTAATATATAGAGGAGCGAAATTAAATAACTTTGTCTTTGTTGGAGATTTAGCAAGTATAAGAGAAGATGTTGAAATTGGGGAATATACAATTATCGGCAGAGGTGTTGCGGTTGAAAATCAGACAAAAATTGGTAAAAAAGTAAAAATAGAGACAAATGCATATATTACCGCATTATCAATAATAGAAGACTATTGCTTTGTTGCGCCTGAGGTTACATTTACAAATGATAATTTTCTTGGAAGAACCGAGAAAAGAAAGAAATATTTTAAAGGAGCAACTTTAAGAAAAGGCGCAAGAATTGGGGCTAATTCCACTCTTTTACCAGGAATTGAAATAGGTGAAGATGCACTTGTTGCTGCTGGTTCTGTTGTAACGAAAAATGTTCCAGCAAAAAAGATTGTAATTGGAAGCCCTGCAAAGGTTTACAAGGATGTTCCACAAGATCAATTATTAGAAAATCAAAGTTACTATAAAAAGTTATAATGATAAACAAGAAGTGCCAGATTTTAATCTGGCACATATATAAATTATTTTCTTATAAATCATTTTTCTACTTTCTTATTATCTTCCAGTTATTTTTTTTTGCGATCCTTCTCAATCTAAAATCTGGAGATACACATATGGGATGCCCAACAACCTTTAACAACGGTAAATCTGATATAGAATCGCTATAAAAATATGCATCTTCCATATTGAAATTATATTTCTGACATAGTTTTTTAGCTTCTTTTACCTTGTTTCCTTCATACATGTAAGTTCCAATTTCTCCAGTTATTTTTCCATCTTTTATAATAGTTTTAGTACAGATAAAATCATCAAATTTTAAATATTCTGCTACGGGTTTGACAATAGAATCTGGGGATGCTGATATTATAACAAGATAAGCATTATTTTTTTTATGGAATTCAATTTCTTTTTTCATGCTATTTCTGATATGATATTTTCCTTCTTCAATAAACCATTGTCTTGCAAAACCAAAGGCTTCCTCAGCATCCTGCCCGGCATATTCTGCTGCAGCATTTCTTGTTATTTCCTCCATATCTTTTATTTCAAAACCCATTTTATAAAATATAGAAAATAAGCCCATTTTATAATATTTCCATCGAGAAAATTTGCCATATTTTATTTCATATTTATAATAAAGTTGAGGGCTATATTTATCCAATAATGTTCTATCTAAATCAAAAAAAGCTACATATCTCTTCATATTAACCTCCTAAAAAATATATACATATTATACCATATTTCATACTTAATAACAATTTACCTAATTACAAATATTTTATATGCTGTTTAAAAAATCTCAAATGAAGCGAAGGCTCGAAGATTGCCCTTAAAATTATGAATGGAAGCCGTCAAAAAAACAGGACGTTTTTTTGAGTGAAGCTTTTTCATGGATGAAAAATCTGAACGACGGCTGAGAATGAATAATTTTAAGGATTAGCAATCGAGCTGCCTGAGTGAATTTGACTTTTTAGACAGCGTAATCCGATTAACTATAATCGAAATCATAATATAATATACATATGATTATTCCGATATGTTTTATTATAAATTTTTATATCAACAATGCCATTTAAAATAAATTAATTGACTTTACAATAATAACATGTTATAATTCACTCAGTGAGTGAAAAAGAGGTGATATGATGTTTAACTTTGAAGAATATATGTTTTTTAATCCTTCGCCAAATTTTAGAGAATTAATGTTATTGCAGTTAATTTCACAGAATGAACATATTTCACAGGAAATGCTGTCAAAAAGTGTTGGTATAGCTCCGTCCATGGTAAATAGATATTTGAAAGATTTTGAAGATAAAGATTATATCTTAAAAATTGGAGAAAATCGAAGAAATATGAATTATAAAATGACAGAAGAAGGAAAAAAAAGACTACAATTTTTAACCGTTTCGTTTATAAACGAAGTTTCAAAAATTTATTCAGAAACAAAAAATTCATTCAAAAAAGTGCTAGATAAAATTGAGAATATGGGGTATAAAAATATATTATTATACGGCGCTGGTGTGGTTGGTGGAATTGTATTAAAAGTTCTAACCGGTGAAAACATAAACGTAATTGGATTTATTGATGATTCAATATCAAAACAGGGAGATAAATTGCATGGCATAAGTATATATTCGCCAGAAGAAGTAAAAGATCTAAAATATGATATGATTATTATTGCTTCATTCAGACACTCTGAAAGGATATTTGAAAACGCAAAAAAACATAAAATAAAAAATATTTATATTTTCAATATAGATGAAACTGGAAATGTATCTTTAGAGAAGGGAGAGTAGAGAATGAATGTGCCATTATTTGATATGACCAGACAATACGAAACAATGAGAGAAGAAATATTAAATACCTTGGATAGTATATTTAGGAGTGGAAAAGTCATTCTTGGCCCAAATGTAAAATCGCTTGAAGAAGAACTTGCAGAATATACAAATACAAAATATGCAATTGGTGTAGCAAATGGCTCTGATGCATTATTTTTAGCTGTAAAGGCATTAAATATTGGAAAAGGTGATTATGTAATCACAACGCCATACACATTCTTTGCAACTGTAAGTTGTATTACAAGAAATGGCGCGAGACCAATATTTGTAGATGTGGAAGAAAAATACTATAATATGGATCTTGATAAAGTTGAAGAAATACTCAAAAATCATCCTGAAAAAGATAGAATAAAAGCCATTATACCAGTACATTTATTTGGAAAAACATTAAATTTAGATAAACTTCAATATTTAAAAGAAAAATACGGAATTTACATAATTGAAGACGGTGCTCAATCAATAGGATCAAAATGGAATAATAAAAATGGATTTTCTGTTGGAGATTTAAGTATTACTTCTTTTTTCCCCACTAAAAACCTTGGTGGATATGGTGATGGTGGTATGGTATTTACAAATAATGAATCTCTTGCAAATAGAATTAGAAAATTAAGGATTCATGGAGCAGCAAAAAAATATTATCATGATGAAGTTGGATTTAATTCAAGACTTGATGAAATTCAGGCTGCGATATTAAGAATAAAGTTAAAACATCTCGATGAATACATAGAAAAAAGAATAAATATAGCCAAAAATTATGATGAGTTTTTCAAAAAATACGAACTAACGAAAGTAATAGATTATCCTGAAGTGTTTGAAGATAAGTCGCATGTATACCATCAATATGTAATTACATTAAAAACTGGCAATAGAGATGAATTAAGAAAATTTCTGACAGAAAAAGAAATAGGAACATCAATATATTATCCAAAAGGGTTACACCAACAAAAATGTTTTGAATATCTTGGATACAAAGAAGGGGATTTTCCAATAACAGAAAAAGCCACAAAAACAACACTGGCACTTCCTATATTTCCTGAACTTACCATTGAAGAACAAGAATTTATAGTGAAATCAATAAAAGATTTTTTCAATATATAAATAAATCTCCTGCTTAAAGCAGGAGATTTATATTACTATTCAAATTTTGAAACCCTTTTAATAAATACATCTATTATATGCTTAAATTCTTCGAATTCGATTTTAGAATTTTTTAAAAATTCCAATCCATCTTTAGTTATTTTATATATTTTTTTTGAAGGTCCACTTTCGGTAATATCCCAATCAGTTTTAACAAGTCCCATTTCTTCGAGTTTTGCCAATGTTCTATATAAGTTTCCCATTTGGCCTATTCCGTTTAAAATTACTCCAAAATCTGATAATTTATTTGCAATTTCATAGCCGTGAACAGGATTTTCAGCAATTATTAAAAGAACAAAAGATTCAATCCAACCTCTTCTAAATCTTCCCTGACCTTTTCCAAATCCTGGCATATTTTCCCTCCTTAATATTCAAATGCACTTCCACCTATAAATTCTCTTAATACAGATATCCTTGGTATTTCGTGTATTGCAGGTAACGGCAAGAAATAATCCAGAAATCTTAACAATCTCTTTGCTTCAGTATATTCTGGTAGCGTATTATCTATTTCCAGCAACAAAGATTCAGCAAACAATTTCAATATAGGTAATTCATATATTAAATAAGAATTAAACATCACATCAGCTTCTTCCTGGTATGGGAATATGTTTTCTTCCTCTCCTTTTCTTACTTCAGGCCATAATTGTAAAGATCTCAACGCTGTAGCTCCTCTAAAATTGTAGTCTCTTACTATTCTTCTTATTAATCGTGTATCAGTTGTCGGTATTCTATTCATTTCATCTAAATTCATTTGAATTAAAGCACTAACATAAACTTTGAATTTCTGATCCCTTGGAATACTTTCGGTTAATTTTTCATTCAATCCATGAATACCTTCAATAATTATAGGCTGATTTTTCCCTACTTTTACTTTTTTCTCTGTCCATTCTCTTTTTCCAGTTATAAAATTATATTTTGGTAATCTAACTTCTTTTCCTTCTATTAAATCCTTTAAATTTTTATTTAATAAATCGATATCAAGAGCACGCAATGATTCAAGATCCTTCTTTCCATCAGAGGTTAATGGGATTTTTTCATAATCTATATAATAATCATCTAATGAAATTTGTAGTGGCTCTTTTCCATGAACCTTTAATTCCAAAGAAATTCTTTTAGCGCTTGTTGTTTTGCCTGAAGAAGATGGTCCGGCCAGACATATTAATCTGACATTTTTTCTTTTTATAATCTGATCAGCTATATTAGCATATTTTTTTTCATGTAATGCTTCAGAAATTCTTATTAATTCACCGCTTTTTTTTGCTCCTTTTGCTATTAGAGAATTTAATTCTCCTACACTTTTTATATTTAAAATATCTAGCCATTTTTTATACTCTATAAAAGTTGCTGATAATTTAGGTAATGGTTTAAAATCCGGAATCTTATCAGGGCTCATATTAGTTGGATGTAACAAAATAAACCCCTTTTCATATGATATTATATCAAATTTATCAATATATCCAGTAGATGGTGGCATGTATTCATAAAAATAATTTATATAATTTTCGCATTTATACACCTTTACTGTCGTTTTTTTTCTATATTTAAATAACAAAGCTTTATCGTATTCCTCAACCTCTTCAAAATATTTAATAGCATCAAACTTACTCAATGTAATTTTTTCAAAAAGAATATTTTCATTAATTATATCATTCATTGTACTTTTTAATTTCAATATATTTTTTTCAGTATTTTTCATACCGCTTATTTCAAAATATAAACCTGGTCCAATGGCATGATGAACAATTAATCTAGCTTTTTTATGCATACGTCTTAATGCTATATACATTATAAAAAGCAATGCTCGTCTATATATCCTCATTCCTTCATTCGATGTAATATCAACTGGACTTGCGAACCCATTATCATGAATTTTTTTCCAGAGTTCTTTAATTTCATTATTAAACTTTATAGCGAGTACTGTATGTTTGTTGTTTTTTTGAAGTTCATCAGCCACCTTAAAAAATTGTTCCCCTTTACTAACTTTGATTTCGCCAAATTCAGTATTAATAACATATCCCATTCTATCACCCCTAGAAAAAATTATATTATTGTTAATATGTATAGATAAATTGAAGAGATTATTAGTCCCAGAACAGCCACCTTCATTCCTAATTTCATAAAATCTATAAATCGTATTTTTCTATCAAAATTACTTTCAATCATTCCAACTATAACCATGTTTGAAGCTGCACCACTTATTGTTCCGTTTCCACCAAAGCTTGCGCCCAAAGCCAGAGCCCACCACAATAATTCACTATTATCAAAAGTGCCTAATAAGGCTTTTACTATAGGAATAAATATGGTTACAACAGGAACTGCTCCCATAAAGGATGATAATACTCCTGTGCTCCATAATATAGTTAAAAGTAGTAAATATGGGTGTGAAATAAGATTATATATCAAAAATGTTACATCTTCTATAACATGAACATCTTCCAAGGCTTTTACTATGGCAAATAACCCTACAAAAAAGAATAACGTATCCCATTCAATCTCTCCAGATATTTCATCGAAATCTTTTTTTGAAATTAGTAGCATTATAGCTCCACCTGTTAAAGCGATTAATGCTGCTTCGTAATCCAGATATTCATGTATAAAAAAGCCCAATATTACTAAACCAAAAACCAAAATTCCTTTTTTTAATAAAATATAATCTGTTATAGCTTTTTTTGGATCTGCCTGTAAAAGAGTTTTTAATTGTTTTTTTTCTATACTTTTTAAATCTCTATTTATTGATAAAAAGTAAGCTATAGATATAACAAGAGAAAACGCAGAAGGTATAAACATGATTATTAAAAATTTAATAAAACTAGCTCCAGAAGCACTTCCAACTAATATATTAGGTGGATCCCCAATCATGGTTGCAGTTCCACCAATATTAGCGGAAAAAATCATCGGGAATAAGAAATTTTCTGGTTTTATTCCAATTTCCTGGCATATGTATATTATTACTGGAGAAAACAAGATCAAAGTTGTTACATTGTCCAAAAAACTGGAAAGAATGGCAACAGCAAGCATGGTAAAAACAAATATAGAAACAACACTTCCTTTTGATATTCTTACAATGTATATTGCTATAGCCTGAAAAAGTCCTGTCGTTTTTAAAATACCAACAATAATCATCATCCCCAGAAGAATCCCAAGTGTGTTAAAATCTATAAATTCTCCAGCATTAGATATACGAAGATTTTCAGAAACCTTAACAAGGGATATAAGTAATCCCATACTAAAGGCAATAACCGCCTTATTTCCTTTTCCAAATATTATTAAATAATAAGTAAAGAAAAAAATTGATAAAGCTATGATTTTTAATAGCATAATTTCCCCCATTTTTATATGTACTATATTTATACTTTAATTATACTTTAATTATACTATTTATATTTTAGTTTATCAAATAATAATAAGGCTGGTTTCACAGCCCTATTATATTTCTTAAAAATCTCTCATTTTTAATAATCGACAATACATAGATTTTTATTACTTTGTATAATATACATGTTATTATTTTAAATAAAAAAAGGCTGATTTCACAGCCTTTTTTTATTTAAGCATAATTTCTTCCCAATCTTCTAACCATTTTCCCATATTCTTTTCTAAATCTTCAGAATTTAAAGTAACCACTTTTTCGGGTATAATTGCATAATTAAATGCTTCTGGTAATTTTGTTTTCACAACTGGAAACATCCACTGATTTAAAGGAATATTTTTTTGGAATTCATCAAACAATAAGAACTCTATAAATCTTTTTGCCAGTTCTAAGTTCTTTGTTCCTTTAACAATACCAGCTCCTTCGATTTGAACATAAGCACCTTCTTCTGGAATAAATGCCTTATATTTTGTTGAATTATAATAATAATATGAATATGCGCCATCAGTTGCGTAACTTACCATCATTGGAGCTTCGCCTGATTCGAATTTTGCAAAAGCTTCGCTCCAACCAGGTGTAACAGTTAAAATTGCAGGTTTTAGCCTTTTCCAAAAATCTTTCCAATGTTCTTTATAAACAGCAATAGTCCACAATAAAAATGCCTGTCCAGTACTTGATGTTCTTGGGTCCTGAATGATTAATTTTTTATTAAATTTAGTAATATCTTCAAAAGTTTTTGGTATCGTTTCTAATTTTTCAGGATCATAAACAATAGCTATTGCTCCATAATCATATGGAATCAAATGATATGTTTTATCATATATCAAATCAGAATTCTTGATTTTTGCAATATTTATTGGTTTATATGGCAATATTAAATTTTCTTTTATAGCCAAAACGGACAATGATTGATCTAATCCTATAACAACATCTGCTTTTGGTTTCTTTTTTTCAAGTTTTAATCTAGCAAGAACATTACCTCCATCACCAAGAACAACAATATTCACACTTACACCATACATATTTTCAAACTTTTGAATAACGCCTTTTTTTATCCAATCTAAACTGTCATAAACATATACTGTAAGCGTATTAGCCCAAATAATACTCAACATTAAAATACTAATTAAAATCAATAAAACTTTTTTCATAATCTACCTCCTTAAAAAATTTTTAATAAAAAAAACGCCTTCCGGCTGGAAGGCGTAATTATTAACCCTTTTCCGCTCTCCCTACGCCGGTATTACCCGGATCAGGTGCAGGGGTCTTAAGGTTTCCACCTTAATCTCAGCCCCGGTATAGGAGCTCCCCCGGCGGGTATTCAATAACATTATATCATTAGGCTGTCTAAAAAGTCTCAAATGAAACGAAGACTCGAAGATTGCCCTTAAAATTATGAATGAAATCCGTCAAAATTACATGGATGTAATTTTGAGCGAAACAATACACGATGTATTGTTTGAGCGACGGCTGAGAATGAATAATTTTAAGGATAAGCAATCAAGCTGTCTGAGTGAATTTGACTTTTTAGACAATCTAATTATATCATTATTCATAAAAAAAATCAATATACTTGTAAATTTCTATATATTTATTTTTTTATTCACAGGTTACGATTTTTTTATTTTTTTATAAATTTTTTGACTAACCAGTCAGTCATTTTTTTATAAATTTTTTTCTACTTTATTTGTGATTTTTATAACCTGATATAATGACAGTTCAATTTTATGACTCTATTTGTCATATTTGAAACGAAATGTAAAATGTAATATAATATAGTTGACTAACCAGTCAGTCATGTGAGGTGTTTTTATGGGGAATATAATTGACAAAAAAAAATTAATATATAAAGAACAAAAAAGAAAAAATATTGCAGAACATGCTCTGAATCTCATTATGAATAAAGGTCTTTCTCATTTTACAATGGAAGATGTAGCGAAAGAAACAGGAGTTTCAAAAGGAACTTTATATCTTTATTTTGATAGCAAAGATTCTTTGATTATTGCTTCTTTTGGAATTCTGGTTGAAAGGTTACAAAACTATCTAAAAAATTTATTACCTAAAGAAATACCTAAAAAAGAAAAAGCTAAAGCTATAATTAAATTATACTCTAAAATTATAAAGGAATTTCCTTCAGATGATCTTTTAAGGCTTTTCGAGATATTAATTAATTCCATTCACAATAAGAAAAGACTTAAAGAACTTGGGGACTTATTTCATGGTTATTATACACAGCTTTTTGATGTATGGACAGAATTTGTGCCAGATAAAACAACCGCTATTGTATTACAGGCAATGCTTGATGGTATTGGTATTTATAAATCTGTTGGTGTTGATTTTTCAGAAGAAGAATTAAGTGCATCTTTAGAATATATAATAGGAAAAATAATAACATAAAGGAGGGATTTTTGTGAAAATCCTTGACAGTATGAAAACTATGATGTTAAAACAGGCATCAAAACTTGTAACAAATGTTGTAAGAAATTCTGATGTTGAAGATCTTGCAAAATTGTTGAGAACACTTGCCAATTTTGCAAAAGAACCTGCAAAAAGCGGATTAAAAAAACTCGCAGAAGGTGCAGAGAATAAAGATCCAATGCTTGTTAATTGGTCGAACCTTTTTAGAAGATCAAACCCAAAGGTTGTAGAAAAAGTCATTAATAATTTAATTATCAATGAGTTTGCGATTGGAGAAAAAATCAGACAGGAAAAAATGCATGAACATAATGTTGTTTTACCAAAATTAGCAGTAATTAGTCCTACGTATGCATGTAATTTGAGATGTGTAGGATGTTATGCCGGATTATACGGACATAAATATCAACTTTCTAAAGAAGAGCTATTTAGTGTTATAAGACAATTTAATGATTTGGGAATTTATTTCTTTATTATAACTGGTGGAGAACCATTCATTTATCCACATTTATTTGATATGCTTGAAGAGTTTAACGACTCATATTTTATGATTTATACTAACGGAACATTAATAGATGAAGAAAAAGCAAAAAAATTATCAGAATTAGGTAATGCTACACTTTCAATATCTATTGAAGGTTTTGAGGAAATGACAGACTGGAGAAGAGGTAAGGGTGTATTCAAAAAAATCATGCATGCGTATGAATTATTAACAAAATATGGTGTGATTTATGGAGCTTCAGTTACTGCTACAAAGAAAAATCATGATTTAATTATGGGAAATGAATTTTGGAATTTCTTAAAAGACCATAATGTTTCTTATGTTTGGATATTCCAATTCATGCCTGTAGGTATGGATCCAACGATGGATTTAGTTCCAACCCCAGAGCAAAGATATGAAAGATTTGAAATTACGGAAAAAATGAGACTTGGTGGAGATTTTGCTTTTGTAGCTGATTTCTGGAATCATGGATTTTTAACTCATGGTTGTTTAGCAGCTGGTTCAAAATACTTACATATTAATGCTAAAGGTTACGTAGAACCATGTGTATTCCAACAATTTGCTGTTGATAATATCAGAGAAAAATCTATACTTGAAATTTTAAAATCTCCATTTTTTGAAGCCTATAAAAGAACTATACCATATTCTAACAATCTATTCAGACCATGTCCAATTATTGATAATCCAAAAGTGTTTAGATCTATGGTTAAAAAGTTCAATGCCATTCCTCAACATCCGGGAAGTGAAAAAGTTATAACAGAATTAGCACCAGAAATTGACAAATTAGCTGAAGGGTGGAAACCTTATGCTGATAAATTATGGTATGAAAAAGGATATGCAGAAAAATATCCTTCAAAACGTGGAATTTATAATTATGAAACAAGAATGAGACGTTATGCAAACAATGAAGAAAAACTTGCCTTAGATAAAAAAGGATAATAAAACTCCCCTTTTGGGGAGTTTTATTGTTAATTTTATTAAAATTAATGTACATTTAATTCCAAACTCCAATATCTTCAACAAAATACTCTGAAGAAATGCAATTATTAAAATTACCCTATTTAACAAAATTATTTATGAACTTATAGTATTATATTCCGTATTCAGTTTTTAGAATTATAGATATATTATCTTTCATATTTTCTCAATTCTTCAACCAGTTTATAAACATTTGTATATGGATTCTTTTTAGAATGAATATTTATATCTTTCTTTTGTTCTTCCAATTTTTTAGCATTTTTTATAGCTAATTTCATTTTATCTTTTAATCTTTCATACATATCTCCAATATTTTTTTCATATTCAGGAAGTTTTTCTTTTAATTTTCTCAAACAATGCTCTTTACTCAAAGATGCTTGATAAAAAACAAAGTGCAATAAATACCACAATTCAAAACACGGATTAGAATATATAGTATTATAACCTTTTTTCTCAATTTCTTTTATAGATTCATCGAATTTTTGATCATCTATTTCATCTTTGTCAAATACGAGCCATACCTGATCAAATTTTTCTTTTTTAAAATATTTCTTTGCTGCTTTTAATAAAACATTTGCTCCTCTTCCTTCTCCTACAACTTTAACATGTGCATTTGATACTTCAAAAGAATCAAAATAATATTTTTCTGTTTTTTCACCTTCACATACTATTAAAATCAAAGGTTTAATTTCTCTTGTATTTTTTTTTCTTTTGCCTTTTTTGTCAAAATAATCTTTTCGATTCATTTGATATCAAATCCTTTTAAGATTTTCTTTAGATATGGAATAGCACCATATTTTCCATTTAAATATTCTCTTTCAAAATTTGCATTTTTTCTTACACCTTTTATTTCAAGGAGGGAATATAACTCTGATTTTCCATATTTATCTTTACTTACAAACCATATCTGATCTCTACTAAATAATTCCGAATCTAAAATAATTGTATTATGTGTTGTAAAAATCAACTGTGCATTCTTTTTGTTTTTTTCTGAATGAAAGAGTTCTATTATTGTTCTTAATAATAATGGATGAATTCTTGTATCAAGTTCATCTATAAATAAAACAGTTCCGTTTTTTAAGGTTGCTAATACAGGTCCTAAAATATTAAAATATTTTTTTGTTCCATCCGATTCTTCCTTTAAAAAATTAAATTCAACATTCTTTATGTAATTATCTTCATCATCAAAAAACGGATGATATGTCACAAGTTTATTCAAATAAAACTTTTTATCTTTTATAGATATAATTCCAATATCTCTTGAACTTAATGAAGACTCTTCATCTATTTTTAATGCTATTCTTTCGTTTTTAAAATCGTTTATTCCTATATCAGCATTTTTTAATATATTTAAAAATTCTTCCTTATCAATTATACCCTTTTCTATTAAATCTAAAGTAACTCCTGGAGGAAAATCCGGAGAAATAAAGTTTATATTTTTAAAAAATTCAACTATTTTAGTTGCAATTTGGCTGTTCCATTGAGCTAAAGAAGATAGAAAAAGTGTATTTTCTTTCGTTTTTTCTTCAACGCCTTTTCCTTCAGAAAATTTTCCTCTTTTGAATTCTTGCCAATCTCTTTCAAATATCTTTGCTTCACGTCCTTTAGGTCTGTGATAAAGCCACTCGCTTTCAATTTTACTATCTTTTATTGAAAAACCATATCTATAATAAACATTATCTATAATAAATCTCCCTTCAAATATCATAGGCTCATTTACGAGCTTTTCACTTAACTTAAACCTTTCATCGGGAATTTCAAACCCAAAAATCGCTGAATTTAAAATAAGATATATATAAAATTTAAAAGCTTTAAGTAAATTACTTTTTCCTCCTGCATTTGGACCATATATTGCTGCAGTTTTTAATAATCTGAATTTTTCAGTTTTAAAAGAATTTTTCGATTCTTTATTATCTGCTATCATTGAAAATTCCGTTTTCTTTGCAAAGGATTTAAAATTATAAAAACTAAAATCTACTAACATAATAACACCTCACAAATATAAAATATTTCCAACAATATATTATACTAAAATTATATACCATAATATTTTAAATGTCAAATTTGTAATTTTTATTCATATTTTATATATAAAATTAAATTTATCTATAAATTATTACTTAATATAACTAATAAAATATTGGATATAGCAAAATTTATATCTCACATTACATATTCATTTTATATAAGATAAGAAAAATACAAAGAAGAAAAAATAATGAATTTTTTTAATAGTGTTATTTGTTTTAGTTATTTTGAATATGTATGCTGGGGTTTGGGTTGATAAAGTTACAGAAGATTTGATGACAAACAAAAAAACTATTATGATTTTTTCTAAGGCAGTGGCTACAGATTATGATAGGGAGTCTAAGTTAGTTTTGAGGTTAAATGAAGGAGATAACTCTTTTGATATTTTTGTATCTTGGGGAAAATATCTTGGAAATGACTATTTCGATCCTGTAGAAATTAAATTTGATGATGAAACTATAGATTTTGTAATTTTTGGAACAAGCGTAGATAAAACCGCTTCGTTTTTTCCAAATTGGAATGATATGTCTTCTCTTTCTAAAGAAACAACATATGATATTTAAAAAAAATGCTAAAACATAATATTGTTGTTTTGAGAGTTAAAGATTATAAAAATAGAAAGTATACAGCAAAATTTGATTTAACTGGATTAGTAGAAATTTACAATAAATATAGAGATGATTTTGAAGCCTATGAAATTTTAGAAAAAATCAAAATGATGAAAATTTTATTTTTTTCTAAATCTGATATTTTTAAAGGATACATAGATAGATATTTTATAGAAAATAAAACTTATCCAAAATCAGTAAAAGAATATGCATATTGGTTAGATAGCTCATTTTTTAATGAAGAAATTTTTAAAAATTTTACATATACAATTACATTGGAAAGTGATAAACCAACGAAAAATAGCGAAGATACAATTACATTCCACCTAAAGACAGAAAATAATGCAAAAAACATACTACATATAATAAAACAGTATATGAAAGATATTGACAATTGGAATTTAAGTGCTGATGGAAAAACAATTATTTATACATGGAAAACAAATTTTTAATGAAAGAGTGTAATTAGATTTACATATTTTTTCATAAAGAAACATAGGAAAAATTTCAAGTGATTTTAGAAAGAACTATTTTTCAATTGTAATCACGTCCACCGTTTTCTTGATAAATACAATCATCGCTGTAAATGGAAACGATATTAAAAATTCAGATGAATTATATGCAGAACTCAATAATTATGATTATGGCGATGATATTACTTTAACTGTTTACCGTGGAAATAAAACGTTGAATTTGAAATTAAAGATTGGTGTATGGAATTATTAAACAATAAAACTCCCCTTTTGGGGAGTTTTATTGTTAATTTATTTTCTGTGGGAATCTAAGTTCTACAGTTGTCCCTTCTCCGACTTTAGAATCGATACGTATTCTACCTTTTAGCTTTTCTATTAATTTTTTTACAATAGCCAGTCCTAAACCACTTCCTGGTTTATTTTTAGCCAATCTAACAAAAGGCTTAAATATATCTTCTAATTTATCTTCAGGCATACCAGGTCCACTATCTTCCACTAAAATTATATATTCTTTTGTTTTTTTATCAAAATCAACATTTACATTTACATAACCTCTGTCTGTATATTTTATAGCATTTCCAACAATATTTACCAATATTTGTTTCATTTTTAAGGGGTCTGTTTCTATCATTTCAGGAATATTTTCTTTGAATTTAATATTTAACTCAACTTCTGGCGATAATTGGGGTTCTACAATGGATATAGATTCGTATATAAGAAATTTCAAATGAAGTTCTGTAATATTTAATTCTTCTTCTCTATTTAATTTATTAAATGTTGAAAGATCTGCTATAAGTGAATTCATATGTTTCGAACTCATATATATTCGTTTTACCAGATCGACGATTTCTTCTTTTGAAAGTTCATCTTTCCCTCTTAATATACTTTCAGCATATCCCAATATTGCAGTTAAAGGCGTTCTTACTTCGTGAGTAATAAAACTTAAATAGATGCTATTTAATTCATTGGCATTTTTTTCTTCATCACGCAAAGATTTTAATGTTAAAAAAGTGGAAGCAAAACTTCCAAATATTTTTAAGGATTTTTTAGCTGTTTCACTAAACTTCTTAAGTTTAAAATTATCTATATATATATGACCTTTTACTTTTCCAGAAACTTTTAAAGGATAAGCAAGAGTAATCATACTTTCATGTTTAGCATGTAATGTTTTTACTGTATCCTTAAATAATTTTGATGGACTTTTGAATTCTTCAAATGATTTTATTTCTATAATATCAACAAAATCTATATATTTATATATATATGCGTCTTCAAGTGGAACCACTAAATTTTTAACCACATCATCATTGTAATTGTATCCAGCAACAGCCTTGTAAAGTGTATTGTCTATTAACCATATTGTTCCAGCTTCAGCTTCCGGAATGCTTTCAATAGCAACAGACAATAATTTTTTCATAAATTCTTTTTCATTTTCTTCCCCTGTAAATTTTGTAGATAACTCTGCCATTAACTCAAAATTGGATAAAATATCATTTTCACACTTCATCACCCTACCTCCATTTTTCTATTTCTTTACAATTATAACACATTTTTCACACTTGTCAAATACTAAATGAAAATTATTTCATATTTTTTGATAAGTATAAAAAACAAATCTCCTGAACAAAGCAGGAGATTTGTTTTTTATATAATAACATTATTATATTACAGCTACTTTAGTTAGCAATTCAGGATTATCCAATAAAATACCAGCACCCTGTGCAACACACAATTGAGGATTTTCTGCTACGACAGTTTTTACACCTGTTTTTTCTTCGAATAATTGAGCTAATCCTCTTAAATTTGATGTTCCACCAGCTAAATATATGCCGTTTTTCAATATGTCTGCTGATAATTCTGGAGGAGTATGTTCTAAAACAGACTTTGTTTTTTGAATTATTTCATTCAAAACACCTTCAATGGCTTCAAATATATCATCAGAATTTATAACTCTTGAAGAAGGCATTCCACTTGCAATATCCTGACCTCTAACTTCCATTTCAAGAGTTTCAATATCTTTATGGGCCTTTCCAATTTCTTTTTTCAAGAATTCAGCCGTGGCTTCACCTATTAAAAATTTATATTTTCTTTTTATATATTTTATTATTTCTATGTCCATTGCTTCTCCAGCTAATTTAATAGATTCTGAAATAACGCTTCCGCTTAAACTAATAACAGCAATATCAGTAGTTCCGCCTCCAAGATCAACAATTAAATGGCCGTTCGGCTTTGTTATATCAAGGCCAATACCAATTGCCGCAATAATAGGTTCTAAAACAAGATAAGCTTTGTTAGCACCAACTTTTTCTGCAGCATCTTTTACCGCTCTTCTTTCTACATCTGTAGTTCGAGCTGGAATCCCTATCACAAGTGTCGGTTTAGAAGGTAAAAAACCTGATTTTGCCTGCTTTATAAAATATCTTAATAATTGTTCTATTAAGGAAGGATATGCAATTACGCCATCCTGCATAGGATGTACTATTTCAACTCCGTATGGGGTTTTCCCTACCATTGCTTTGGCTTCATTGCCAAAAGCATTTATTGTATTTGTTAATTTATCAACTGCGACAACGGAAGGCTCGTTTATTATTACGCCTTCACCTTTTTTATATACAATGAAAGTAGCTGTACCCAAATCTATACCTAAGTCATGTTTAGCCATATTTTTTCCTCCCAAACTATATTTTCATAAATAATTATACAGTATTTTATTCTAAAAAACAATAATAAAAAATAATAATATTATTGATTTTTTATAATATTTTTCCATGTTGTTTCAATCCAATTTTGAAACTCATCATAGAAAGAAAGTGCTTTATAATCATCATAATAACCATTGGGATTTGTAGTAAATATATCTTCAAACATTATTCCAATACCGCTATATTGTGGATAATCAACGCCATCAATTCTCACTACGGAATTTACAATTGCTGGATTAATATAATCAGCTAAATATTCTCCGTTGTTTAGTATTAAATTATTGATATCAATCATATTTGTAGGCTCTGAAACATAGTTATTACTATCATTTTTATATAATGCATAATTAGTATTTATGTTATTTATTTTTGGTATTCTATCCCATGAAAAATAATTTAAATTAACCGCTGATAAGCTTAATCTATCAAGATGGTATTCAACGGTATAGTAATAATTATATTGTTCTATAATTTTATATACTATTGATTCCTTTAAATTATTTTCATCTAAATCATGAAAAAAATTATAGTAAAAACCAAGTCCGGCTATTGAATATACAGATCCTATAAAATAATCAACTAAATCTTTAAATGCATACATGATTTCTATACTCATCATATTACAGGCATCAAACGCAAGAATATCAATTTTTGTGCTATATTTTTTATCATAATATTGAATTACAGATTTAATATCTTTAATTTTTAATACTTTATTTGATGTATCATCTTGAATAATAGCTTTAGGCTGTATATTTATACTTTTTCGAGCTTCCCAGGCCCAACCATTACCATGATCCCATAAATCCAAAATTTTTATTGTTTTGTTATTTTTAACTGATAATATATCTAAGAATTTAAACATTGTACTTGTTGATGCTGAACTAAGTTCAGCTGAAAAGTCAAGTTTATCTGGAGCATACACATATTCAAAATAATTACCTTTAAAATTCGATATAAATATAATTTCATCCTTCTTTGCATATCTATCACTTAAAATATTTATTACAATATTTATATTTGATTTTTTTATTGATTTCCTTATTTCAGATATATCAAGATCAAAAAAATAGTCATTTTCTCCAGTTATAGGGTCATTATATTTACTGTCAAGACTATTGTCTGCACCACCATATAACAAAAATTGGATATCAGGTTTTACTTTTTTTATAATATTTGTATATTCTCTATTTTTATAGAATTCAGTAATTTTTACAGTTGCATCATCATGTAAAATCAGATTTGTTTTTAATTTATAAATAATATCACCATTATAACTATAAATTAATGAATTTCCATTATAAATCTCAATTTTTGTAACTGGTCTTGCAAACTCTAAAATTAATGGCATTCCTTCTAAATATTCTTTTGTAAGTAAAGGACTTTGTTTTTGAAATGAAATACAGGATGTAAGTGTTGATAATATAATTAATATAATAATTATAGTAAAAATTTTTATATTTTTCATAATATCACCTTTATAAATTATGGCGGCATTAAGCCGCCATTTATTATTTATGAAGCGTATGCAACACTCCTTTTTTCTCTAATAACTGTAACTTTGATTACTCCAGGATACTCCATTATTTCTTCTATTTGAGTTGAAATGTCTCTTGCTAATTTATCTGCTAACGCATCGTCAATTTTATCAGGTTGTACAATAACTCTTAATTCCCGTCCTGCCTGAATGGCATAAGCTTTATCAACGTGCCTGAAACTTTTTGCTATTTCTTCAAGCTGTTCAATTCTTCTAATATAATTTTCAAGAGTTTCTCTTCTTGCACCAGGACGTGCTGCTGATACAGCATCAGCTGCTCCAACAATTACAGCTTCAGGTGTCATTGGATCAACTTCATTATGGTGATATTGTATAGCATTAACAACTTCTAATTTTTCGTTATATCTTTTTGCTAATTGGCCTCCGACTATTGCATGAGAACCTTCTACTTCATGGTCTATAGCTTTACCAATATCATGCAATAAAGCTGCTCTTTTTGCTAGCTCTACGTTTAATCCTAATTCTGCAGCCATTAACCCTGCAAAATTAGCAACTTCAATGGAGTGTTCCAATACATCCTGACCATAGCTTGTTCTGAATTTTAGTCTTCCTAATAATTTTACCAGTTCAGGATGTAAAGGTTTAATACCTACACGCATAACTGCCTCTTTTCCAGCTTCTTTAATAATATCTTCCAATTCTTTTTTTGTTTTTTCATATACTTCTTCTATTCTGGCAGGATGAATTCTTCCATCAGCAACTAATGCTTCTAAAGTTCTCTTTGCTATTTCTCTTCTTAAAGGGTTAAACCCTGAAATAACAACCACTTCAGGGGTATCATCTATTATTAAATCACATCCTGTCATTTTCTCAAATGCACGTATATTTCGCCCTTCTCTTCCTATAATTCTTCCTTTCATATCGTCAGTTGGTAATGCAACAGTAGATGTTGTTATTTCTGAAGTAACATCAGATGCATATCTTTGAACAGCTATACTTACAACCCATTGAGCATGCTTTTTTGCATCTTCTTCATATTCATCTTTAAGAGCTTTGTATTTTTGAGCTAATTCCAATTCATATTTTTCTTTTGCTTCATTTAAAACTCTTTCTCTTGCTTCTTCCATGGTTAAATTTGCTATTTCATATACCTTATTTTCTAATTCCTCTTTTAATCTTAATGTTTCATCTTTTTCTCTATCCAGTTTGTTTTTTAATTCTTCAAGATTTTGTTCTTTTCTGTCGATCATTTCTTCTCTTCTGATTAATCTTTCTTCCATGGATTTTAATTCTTCTTTTTCGAGTTTCAATTCTCTGTTGAATTCTTCTTTCATCTTTTGTATTTCTTCTTTACTTTCAATAAGTGCTGATTTTACAATATTGTCAGCTTCTTTTTTTGCATTTCTCAATATTTCATCTTTTTCTCTTTTTGCTATTTCTATTTCCATTTTCAATTGTTCTTTTTCTGATTTTAATTTTTCAATGAATTCTTTATTTCCTTTTTCTAATCCTTTATTCAAACCTATTTTATATAAAACTCCTGACATAATTGCTAAAATTATTATTATAGCTATATATAAAACTTCCATCATTTTTCACCTCCAAGTTCATCTAATACCTCTTCAATTAGATAAATATCAAAACCTCTTTTGAAAAGGTATTCTTTAATTCTTCTTTTATCTTTTTTTTGAGACAATATTATATTACGAATTATTTCTTTTATATTTATTTCTTCTAAAACTTTATCAATAGCATTTTCGGTAATATTTTCACTGATATGAAATTTGTTTAAAAGTTCCATTTTTATAATATAAGGTCCTTTTTTGTTTATGGTGAGTTTATCATATGTATATAAATACGCAAATAACTCATCATCCAGTAATTTATATTTTTTTAGTTTAGAAATAACATTATTGACGACGATTTCATCGAAACCTTTTTCGATTAATCTTTGTTTCATTTCATATTCAGATCTGTTTCTATATTTCAATAAATTGATTGCACTTTTTTGTGCGGCATCTTCATCAAAAGGATCAATTTTCTTCTTTTTCTTCATTTTGTGCCTCATTATTATTTTTTATTTTTTCTTTTAAATCATCGGGTATAATAAGCCCCAGTTTTTCCCTGATTCTGTATTCGATTTCTACCAAGAGATGGGAATTGTTTTTCAAATAATCAAGAGCTTTTATTTTTCCCTGTCCAAGACTGATTTCATTTTCTTTTAAATCTGTATAGGAAAACCATGCTCCGCTTCTTTTTACGATGTCATTTGCAACGGCTAAATTAAATATATCATTTTCTTTTGCCAATCCCTGTCCATAAATCATATCTACTTTAACTTCTTTAAATGGAGGAGCAACTTTGTTTTTAACAACTTTAATATTTATTTCGTTACCATATGCATCCTTTCCTTCCCTTAATGTTGTACCTTTTCTTACTTCCATTCTTATTGTAGAATAAAATTTTAGTGCAACACCACCGGCTGTTGTTTCTGGATTTCCATAAACGACTCCTATTTTCATACGTGTTTGATTAATAAAGATGATTATAGTTTTTGATTTATTTACACTACCAGCCAACTTTCTCAAAGCCTGAGACATGAGTCTGGCCTGAAGTCCCATATGAGAATCTCCCATGTTTCCTTCTATTTCGGCTCTTGGAACTAATGCCGCTACTGAGTCCACTACTACTAAGTCTACAATATTAGATCTTACAATACTATCTACAATTTCTAATGCCTGCTCTCCAAAATCAGGTTGAGATAGTATCAAAGTATCAGGATTAACTCCTAATTTTTTTGCATATTCGAGGTCAAGTGCATGTTCTGCATCAATAAATGCAGCAATTCCACCTCTCTTTTGCACCTCAGCTATTGAATGTAATGCGAGCGTGGTTTTTCCACTTGATTCATTTCCGTATATTTCTATAATTCTACCTCTTGGATAACCACCCACACCTAAGGCCACATCTACAGAAAGAACACCGCTTGGAACTATATCAAGTTTTCTTTCTTCTTCCAGTCCTTTTCCTAAAATCATTATTGAACCTTCACCATAATTTTTTTCTAATTCTTTTACCAATTTATCAAGCATTTCCTCTTTATTTACAGGTTCTTTTTTTGCTGGTTTTTTAGCCATTAATAATCATTCCTCCCTCAAAATCAATAGTGTACAACTTTTTGTATATTGGCCCATTTTTTGTTAAAGTCGATGAATATATATGAACAGCATGTACAGGTATAATCACTTTTTCAACATCTAAAACTTTAATGAGTTTTTCCCAGAATTCTGGAGCCTTCTTTACTCTTCCAACTGTTAAGTGTGGTTGAAAATTGCTATCTAAAACCTGAATATTTGATAATTTCAATGACTTTATAACTTCATTATGAAGTTGTTTTAATGTATTTCCACCTTCAACACCCAGCCAGATAACCCTTGGAAAATTTTTGTTTTTAAAATATCCTATTTTATTTAAACTAAATGCAAATGTAGGGAAACCAATTATTCTTTCTTCCATTCTTTTAGCTACTTCTGTAATTTTAGTAATATGTGTATCTCCCATGAAATATAATGTCAAATGCATATTTTCTGGTTTTGTCCAATTTCCCTTAAAACCCATTCGTTCAAGCTTTAAGATAGTATCTCTTAAAATATCCTTTACACTTTGATTTACATCAAGTGCAATAAATGTTCGAAGGCTTTTATTTTTATTATTCATTTTACTCCCCCTCAAGATAGACTAAATTCTTTATTAAATAGTTATATCCAGAAAATAAAGAAAAAAACACAGTTAGAATAATTAAAATAGAGTTTAGTTTGTTTAAAAAGGGCCAGATGGCAGTTAGATAAAGAGAAGCTATTAGAATTGTCTGTGAAAAGGTTTTAAATTTCCCCCATTTATCAGCAGCAATAACAATATTTTTGTTTGCTAAAAACATTCTTAAACCGCTAATGAAAATATCTCTTGTTATAATAATTGCAACAAACCATCCAGGCAATTTCTGTGTTTCTAAAAACGCTATAAATAATGCATTAATTAAAATTTTATCAGCTATTTGATCCATGAATTTTCCAAAATCACTAACAAGATTAAATTTTCTGGCAATATACCCATCCAGCAAATCAGTTAAAGAAACTAAAATATAGATAAAGAAAGCTATAATATATAATTTTTCATTATAAGTAATAATAAATAAAGGTATTGTTGCTAAAATTCTTATAAATGTTAGAATATTTGGAATTGTCCATATTTTCATATCGCAACCCCTTCTAAATCATATTCTGAACTATTTAAGATTTTAACAACCACAAAATCTCCAATATTTAAATTTCTTTCGGACTTAAAAAATACATTTCCATCAATTTCAGGTGCATCTAAATATGCTCTACCTATATATACATTATTTTCTTTTTCTTCAATTAAAACTTTCAATTGTTTACCTATAAATCTTTCTAATTTTTCTGCTGAAATTTCTTTTTGCAATTCCATTAACTCTTCAAATCTTTTTTCTTTTGTTTTTTCATCGATTTTTTCTGGTAATAGATAAGACGGAGTTCCTTCTTCATCAAAATACATGAATGCTCCGAGTTTGTCAAATTCTATTTCATCTATAAATGATAATAATTTTTCAAAATCGTCATCTGTTTCGCCAGGAAATCCTGCAATTAATGTTGTTCTGATTATAGCCTCAGGATTATTTCTAATTCTAAAAATTAAATTTTTTAATTCATCACTTTTTTTGATTCTACCCATTAATTTTAATATTTTGTCTGAACCATGTTGTATAGGAATATCAAAATACGGTATTACTTTATCTAATGTATTTATTGATTCTATAATTTCATTGTTAATAAAATCTGGGTGTAAATACATGACTCTTATCCAAAAATCCCCTTCAATTGAATTCAATTCTTTTAATAAATGTGGTAACGCCTGTTTTTTATATAAATCGACACCATAAAGCGTATTATCTTGAGAAACAAGTATTATTTCTTTTATGCCATTTTTTGTTAAAAACTCCGCTTCTTTTTTAATATCCATTATATCTCTACTTACAGGTTCCCCTTTAAAATATGGTATGGAACAAAATGCGCATTTTCTGTTGCATCCATCTGCAATTTTAATATAAGCATATGGTTTATCAGGAGTTACACGGTAATCACATTTATATACATCATATGGCTTTGGCAGTTTTAAATAAAAGTTTCCACTTTCAATTGATTCAACTATTTTTTCGGGTGGCACGACACCTATTAAACCATCAACTTCTGTTAATTCTTTTTTTAGTTCATCATAATATCTTTCAATTAAACATCCAATTGGTATTATCTTCATATTTGGATTTTTTTCTTTTAACGAAACTATATTAAATATTTCATTTATAGATTCTTTTTTCGCAGGTTCAATAAAACCACATGTATCAATAATAGAATAATCCGCTTCTTTTGGATCGGTGGTTAAAAGAAATCCCTTTTTTAAAAAAATACCCTTTAAAACATCCATATCTGCCTCATTTTTGGGGCAGCCTAATGTTAGAATATATACTTTTTCTTTCATAATATCCTCCTAATTTTATTCTAAATATTATTATAACATATTTTTCTAATTTCATTGATATTTAATAATTACAAATAAAGAAAATTTAACATTAAATAAACCAGCAAACCTAATTTGCTGGTTTATAAAATTTATAATCAATATTAACTTCGTTTATAATAATAATTTCCATGTATTATTTATATAAAATAATACTTAATATAGTACCTTTGTTTTTAATCGAATTTATACGTAATTTTGCATTTTGAAAAATAATAAAACGTTCTAGAAATACAGTTCCTAGACCAGTTCCATACTCTTTTGTTGTAAAAAAAGGTTTTAAAAATTTTTGTTTTTCCTCTGATGTCATTCCAATACCATTATCTGCAAATATTATTTTATAACATTTTTCCTTTTCCATAGTTTTTACAACAATAAAACTTTTACCTTCTTTCATTGAAACTGCATCTATAGAGTTTTGAATTATATTAAATATTGCAGATTTGAATAGCCATACATCACTGTTTATCTCGATATTTACATTATTTTGAACTATAAAATTTATTTGTGGATATGTATTTTTAAAATTTTTAATTACATCATTTACTACTTTGTTTAAACTAAATTTATTAAAACCTTCTGTAACTTTGAACAAATCAAGAGTTTCTTTAATCAGATTTTGGATATTATCTATTTCTATTTTCATTTGTTTTAAATATTCATCTTCTTTTGTAAATTCATACATTTGAAAAGACATTTTTAGCCTGGATACTGGAGTTTTTAGTCCGTGAGCCGCATTGGCCAGTATTTCACCGAGCCTTGCAAAATGTCTTGTGCTTTCAAGATTTTTCTTTAATTTTTTATAATTAGTAATATCATTTATAGCCAAGATAACAAAATTGCTTTTTTTGCTTATAATAAGCTGAAGATTTTTTTTCAATTTTTTTGAATAAACTTCATAGATTCCAGGCTCTAAGTTTGATTTTATACCACTTCTAATAAATATATTGGATAATTTCACGCCATATTTTAGAGGTATATTATAAAATATTTCTTTTGCTCTTTGATTAGATTTTTGTAAAATGCCATTCTCATCAAAAACCAACAATCCTGAACCTATACTATCAAAAATAGCATTGAATTTATCATAATATTCCTTTAAGCCTTCTCTTTCTCTTAAAAGTAATAAAGAATATGTTCTAATCATTTCATCTAATTCGCGTAATAATCCAGAATATTCAAGATTATAATGCTTTGAACTATATGAATTTCCTTTGTGAACGATTCTTCTAAGCCTCTTTTCAACAAAAATATACACTATAATATATAAACAAAAAAAACTAATTGGTAAAATGTACCAATAATTCATTAGATGAAAAAAGAACATAAACAAAAAAAGTATAATTGTATGCAATATAGATATTTTTTCTGATAAGTCCCAACCTAAGATATTTCTTTTCTTAATATTATTTCCACTCCTTCAGAGTTAAGGTTTAAAAATTCTTTTGCATTTCCTTGATTAATAGCTATTTCTAAAAATCCTGAACTTTCTGGATGTATTAACAATTCTCCAGGTAATACATCACTAAATACTCTTTCATAATAAGCTTTAAATGTTTTATTTTCTATATGAATTATTACGGAATCATCTTTTTTGAATAAGGTTTCACCAAAATCAGCAGGAATATTTGTTTGTATATTTCCAAATGTATCAAAAAATACTATTTCTCCTTCTAGACTTTCACTTTTTATTTCAGGAGGTTTATATCTAAATAAATTAATCGTATCTATTTCCTCCCCGAATTCTTCAATTGGGACATTTTTTGAAAGATATGCAGCAGCAGGTGAAAAAATATCTCTTCCATGAAAAGTGGTTGAGTAATTTTTCTTAAAGAAATATTTTGGATTATTAATTTCGATCAGTTTATCAATTCCGTACTCTTCGGCAATCAGAGTTAAAATACCATTGTCCGGAGCGATAAAATAGAAATTTCTTTTTTGTGTTTTTAAAATAATAGGTTTTCTGTTACTTCCGACACCAGCGTCAATAACACTCAAGAATATAGTGCCTTCAGGAAAATCTTTTGAAAACCGATATAATATATGGGCATTAACTTTAGTGTCAAATTTCTTTGTTTCATGTAAAACATCTATTATTTCTATATCTTTATTTATGCTTTTTATTACAGCTTTACATACCCCAACATAATAGCTGTCATTCCCCCAATCGGTAAAAAAAGCAATCATAGCTAAATTCCGCCTCCTATATAATCTTCCCGTTTTTTATTTATGTTTAACAATTTCAAATCGCCTTCAGTTGATTTTAATCTTATAGTTTTGTATCTTAAATCGTGATATGTTGTAATTCTCCTTATTGTTCTTGTTTTTGACCTCATTACAATACTTTCTGTAATGGCTTTTCCTTTATAAAAATGAACACCTTTTAAAAAGTCTCCATCTGTTACACCTGTTGCAGAAAATAGTACATTTTCCCCTCCAGCCAAATCTTCTGTGAAATAAACTTTATTTAAATTCCATCCATCATTTAATAATTTTTCTTTTTCCTCTTCAGATTGAGGCCATAGTTGAACCTGTAATTCACCGCCCAACGTTCTCAAAGCACCAGCTGCTAAAACAGCTTCTGGAGACCCACCAATACCGATATATATATCAACACCACTATCTGGCATTGCGGTTGCTATTGCAGCAGCAATATCGCCATCACCTATTAATTTTATTCTGGCGCCAACTTCTCTAATTTCTTCAATAATTCTTTTGTGTCTATCTCTATTTAAAACCACAACAGTTATTTCGCTTATAGGAACTTTTAAAGCCGCTGCTGCAACTCTTAAATTTTCCCGAATTGAGCTTCTGATATCTAATAAACCTTTTAATTCTGGGCCAACTGCCAATTTGTATGAGTAAAATGTAGGTAAGTATGCAAGGCGTCCTTTTTCTGCTAAAATCATAACACTTATTGCATTTGGAAGACCATAAGCTACAAGTCTTGTTCCATCAATTGGATCTACTGCTATATCATATTCATCATCTGTTTCATCCCATGTGCCAACTTTTTCACCAATATAAAGCATTGGTGCCTCATCTTTTTCCCCCTCACCGATAATAACCGTTCCTTTTATTTCGATATAATCGAGCATACCTCTCATAGCATCAACAGCTGCTTGGTCAACTGCATTTTTATTTCCCATACCAAGATGTAAACTGCTTGTTAATGCGGCTGCTTCTGTTACTCTTACTAAATCAAGAGTTATTTCTCTATCAACTTTTTCAGACATTACATTTCCCCCTATTCTTATTTTTTATAGTATAATTTTAACATTACAACTAATTTTTGGGTGTCCAATTAGTAAAGTAAGCGAAAACTCGAAAATTGCCTGAAAAAATAGCATATGAAGCCGGTCAATTTTGCATGGATGCAAAATTGAGTGAAGCCGAACATGGATGTGAGTCTGATACGACCGGCGAAAATATGTTATTTTTGAAGATTAGCAATTAAGGTTTGAGCAACTTTACTTTTTGGACATCGTACTAATTTTATTATACTAAAAATTTTATTATTTTTTAACCTTTATTTTAAGCTATATAATGTGAATAATCGGTTTTATAATCAATAATATAAACTATATCCCTCTATATATACTTTGAAAAAAAACTTCAATATGATACAATTTAATATAGAGAGCATTTAAAAATTCAGGAGGTGTAATTTGTGGATGTGAAAAAACTTCAGGAAAAATTGACAAGAAAAAAAGTTTCAGTCTGGGAAAAGAGGGATAGAAAGGCAATTGATGAGTATTCAAAGGGATACAAAAAATTTATAGATTATTCTAAAACTGAAAGAAAAGCTATAGAATATACAGTTAAAGAATTAGAAAAGGAAGGATTTAAACCGTTAAATTATTTTTTAGAAAAAGGTGAAATTGAAGATGGAGATAAAATATATTATGTAAATAATTACAAATCATTATTTGCAATAAAAATAAAAGGCAGTTTAACTAATGGAATTAATTTAGTAGGTGCTCATGTAGATGCACCAAGACTAGATTTGAAACCTGAACCTATAGTGGAAGATTCTGGTATAGCTATGGCAAAAACACATTATTATGGTGGAGTAAAAAAATATCAATGGTTAAATATTCCTCTTGAATTACATGGAGTAGTTATAAAAAATGATGGAACAAAGATAGATGTTTCAATAGGTGATTCAGAAGAAGATCCAGTATTTGTGATTTCAGATTTGTTACCTCATCTTGATAGAAGAAAGGGAGAAGTATCAGAAGTATTTAAAGGTGAAGATTTGAATTTATTATTAGGCACAATTTCAATATCCTATGATGAAGAAATAAAGGATAGCGTTAAATTAAATATTTTAAATATATTGCATGAAAAATATGGAATAGTTGAAGAAGATTTAATTTCAGCAGAATTAGAAGTAGTTCCTTCACTTCCGGCCAGAGATGTAGGATTTGATAGATCTTTAATAGCTGCTTATGGGCATGATGATAGAATATGTTCGTATACGGCGTTAACGGCATTGCTTGAATCAAATCCAGAAGTTAGAAGTGCAGCAATATTGTTGACTGATAAAGAAGAAATAGGTAGCGATGGAAATACAGGAGCCAAACATCATTTCTGGATTACAGTTATAAAAAAATTATTGAAATTACAGGGAAGTTCTAATATCGAATTAGATATAGACGATTGTTTAATAAATTCAACATTATTATCTGCAGATGTTTCGGCTGCATATGATCCAAATTTCAAAGATGTTCATGATCCAGCTAATGCTCCAAGATTGGGTTATGGAATTGCAATTGCTAAATATACTGGTTCAAGAGGTAAAGCAGCAACAAACGATGCAAATGCGGAAGTCTTTGGGAAATTAAGACAAATATTTAATGAAAATGGTGTTATCTGGCAAACAGGTGAATTAGGTAAAGTTGATCAAGGTGGAGGAGGAACAATAGCAAAATTCTTTGCCGAAAAGGGGTTAAGCGTTATTGATGCAGGTGTAGCCTTATTTGGAATGCATTCACCATATGAATTAGCTTCAAAAGGAGATTTGTATGAAACATATTATGCATATAAAGTATTTTTGAATAAAAATTAAAAGGATTTATAAATGGAGGAATATCTTGAAGATTTTTGCAGGAGCTCCGATTCATTTGATGGAATTTGAAAATGATAATATCAATTTAAATATAACATCCCATTCCTGGTCTTTTTTAGACCAGAATGGGGTTTCTGTTATTTTGAATAAAGATAATGTAAATATTTTTAATGGTTTAACAGAAGATGAATTGAATTCATTTGAGAATAGAATAATCAATATAAATGATGAAGATAGGATTCTTTTTATGTTACAACATGAAGGATTTAAGTTTGAAAATTATTTTTATGCTAAAATCAGGCATATAGATTTAATTATTCTAAGAATAGATTTATTAAATAATGCATCATATGATTATCTTTTTAATCTTATAATATCAAATATGTTTCTTGTAAAAATACCGATTTTACTATTCAAAATTTATAAGGAAAAACATCAAATTTCATATTTATATCCAGATAGAAATAATTATTTTATTTTTAAGGATTCTCCATATGCATATATAGAAATAGATAAAAAAAATGATAATATTATTATGCTTCATGGATACTATAGAAATAGATTGCATAATAAATTAGAATATTTTTTGAAAAAAGTCGGTGATTTAAATGAAGAATATTATTGATACAATAATTGAAAAGTTATTGTTTAAAAGAATAAAGAATATATTTTATAAGAATTATAACGAACCTATTTATGATGATAACTGTTTTTATGTCATTAATTATGGAGAAATTTCTTTAAATATTTTCAAATTAAACCAATTATTTGCGTTGATAAATCAATTTAAAAATTCAAAGAAATTTAAAAATAAAGTAGGAATATTAACCGTAAATATTTTTTCAAAAAAATATATAAAGTATATTTCTGAAATAGCAGAAATTTTTGGTATTCCGATAGTATTTCTTTATAAAAAAGATTTATATTTTATACGAGAAAATATTATAAAAAAAATATATAATAATAATAATATAATATATATTAATACCATAAAAACTTACTTTTTGAATAATCCATCTGATTTTTTATATCAATTGATGGATATAAGGCTGGAAAACCCGGAATTTTTAAGTATTAATAATATATTTTGTAAGCTGGAAAAACATGAACTTAATTCTATCTCTTCAGCATTATCTTTATATCTATTATCTTTTGAAAATGATAAAATTGTAATATATAAGCCTGAAAATAATAATTCTGTTGAATATAAATTAAAAGAACATTTTATACTAAAATTTAATTTAAAAAATTTATCGAAGATAAAAAACGGGATAACAAAATTTGATAAGAAAAAAATAGAAGTATTATTAAAATATATATAAATTCAAATTAATAAATGTTATAAAAACGCCAGGAAGCAACTGGCGTTTTTATTTTTCTGAGTTTAATCTCATAAATGAAATAAAAAGAGTATTTTTTTATTTAATAGTTACAAAAAGTACAAAATATAATTTGACTTTTATAATCATATTTAGTATAATAATATTAGAATAAATACGACAAAAAAAGGAGGAATTAAAATGTTATTAGAAGTGAAAAATTTGAAAGCAAAAGTAATAGAAGATAACAAGGAGATATTAAAAGGGGTAAATTTAAATATAAATGAAGGCGAAATACATGTTTTAATGGGTCCGAATGGATCCGGTAAATCAACGTTATCAAATGTAATTATGGGATCTCCAAAATTTGAAGTTATAGATGGTGAAATATTATTTGAAGGTAAAGACATATTGAAATTAGATACAAATGAAAGAGCGAAAATGGGGTTATTTCTAACTTTTCAACATCCTCAGGAAATTGAAGGAGTTAAAATGAGACAATTTTTAATTAATGCATATAGGCATATGCATCCAGATAAAAAAGTATCTCCTATTGAATTGAATAAAAAATTGATTAATTTATGCAAAGAAATAAATATAAAACCAGAATTTTTAGATAGATACGTAAATGCAGGATTTTCTGGTGGAGAAAAGAAAAAAAGTGAAATATTGCAATTATTCTTTTTGGAACCAAAATTAGTTATTATAGATGAAATTGATTCCGGACTTGATGTAGATGCGTTGCGTGATGTTGCTGATGCTATTAATAAACTTAAAAAAGATGATATGAGTATCTTAATGATTACACATTATCAAAGAATATTAAAATATTTACAACCAGATTATGTTCATGTTTATGTAGATGGAAAAATTGTATATACTGGCGATGCAAAATTAGCTGAAGAAATAGAAGAAAAGGGTTATAATATATTGAGTGAATATGTTGATGTAGATACAGTGAAGGAGTGGTAATATGAAAGATATAAATGATATAAATTATGAAGATTTGATGATAAATCAATCAAAATTTGATTTTAGAAATGAAGCGAAATATTCTTATAAAACTCCTCCGGGGTTAAACGAGAAAATAATAAAAGAAATTTCAGAGGCAAAGGATGAACCAAAATGGATGTTAGAACATAGATTGCAGGCTTTTAAAATATTTGAAAATTACCATGAGCCTAATTTTGGTGTTGATATAAGAAAGTTGGATTTAAGTAAAATAGTAGCATATATGAAGCCTGATGCTAAAAAATCAACTTCATGGGAAGATGTTCCTGAAGAAATAAAAGATACATTTGAAAAATTAGGAATACCTGAAGCTGAAAGAAAAGCATTAGCTGGAGTTGGTGCACAATATGATTCAGAAGTTGTATACCAACATATACAGAAAGAATTAAATGATTTAGGCGTTATCTTTCTTGATATGGAAAGCGCTGTAAAAGAATATCCTGATCTGGTAAAAGAATATTTTATGAAATTAGTTCCTTCACATAATCATAGATATGCAGCTCTTCATGGTGCGTTATGGAGTGGAGGTTCTTTTTTATATGTGCCAAAAGGAGTAAAGGTTCCTCTACCATTGCAGGCATATTTCAGAATGAATAATCCAGGTATGAGTCAGCTGGAGCATACATTAATAATTGCTGATGAGGGATCGGAAGTGGAATTTATTGAAGGTTGTTCCGCACCATTTTATAATGTAACGAATCTTCATGCTGGTATGGTTGAAATATATGTAAAGAAAGGCGCAAAAATGAAATATTCTACCATACAAAATTGGAGTAAAAATACATACAATCTGAATACAAAACGTGCAATTGTTGATGAAGAAGGTTCTATGGAATGGGTTTCTGGTTCATTGGGAAGCTTTAAAACAATGTTGTATCCTATGACTATATTGCGAGGTAAAGGTGCAAAAAATAGTTCAGTTACTTTGACTTATGCAGGGCCAAACCAACATTTAGATACAGGTTCTAAGGTTTTTCATCTTGCTCCTTATACAAGTTCAATAATAAATGCAAGAAGTATAAGTATTGGTGGAGGCTGGGCTTTTTATAGAGGTTGGGTAAAAATAGGAGAAAATGCAAAAGGTGCTAAATCATCTGTCGAATGTAATGCATTAATGCTTGATAATAAATCAAAAAGTGACACTGTTCCATTAATCGAAGTATTCACAGATGATGCTGACGTTGGACATGAAGCTAAAATCGGAAGAATATCCGAAGAACAAATATATTATCTAATGTCAAGGGGTTTATCTGAGATAGATGCAAAAAATATGATAGTTAGAGGCTTTATAGAACCGCTTGTAAAAGAATTACCTTTAGAATATGCTCTTGAATTAAATAAGCTAATTAATTTAGAAGTAGAGTCGTCTATTGGATGAGGTTTTTGAATATTTAGTAATTAGCTCGAATATTCAGCTAATTTGCTCGAATGTTCAGCAATCTATGAAAATAAAAAAACTTGTTTTATTGATGGGATAATATTGGAGGTGTATTTATGTATGAAAAATCTTTAGTGTTGAATCATAATGACTTTTTTGCAACAGAATGGAGTGTGCCTGAAATAAAATCTGAAAAAGATTATGGTATAATAGAATTGGAAGAAGCAAAAAATTTTTTTTCTAATAAAGAATTAAATAAATTTCGTATAAATAAATTTGAAGAGTATAAAAGATTAGGGTTTCCAAAATGGAAAAGAGCAAAACTAAATGGATTTGATCCAATAAAATATATTTCAGATTTTAATGCACTGATCTCCGAAAATTTAATTAGTTTAAATGATATGGACAATGATGGAATGAAAATATTAAACGAAATGGATTTTGACGGTTCACATAGAAAATTTTTATTAATGACAGACACTTTTTTTAACGCAGGATATTATTTACATACAAAAGAAAATCAAGAAGATGAAATATATGCATTTGAAGCATTAATTGATAACAAAAATCCTTTATATGATCTGGGAGTTATAAATTTGGAGGAAAACAGCAAAGCAACATTAATTAGATTTGTAAAATCTAAAGGAAGTAGTTCGAGAATAGCTTCGTTAAGGGGAAAATTAAAAGAAAATTCAGAATTAACATTGATAAACGTTAATTTATATAATAATGATATTTCAACTGATAATATGTTTTTTGATATTGGTAAAAAAGCTAAATTAACTTTATATGATATAAATATCGGTGGAAAAATAACTGCACCACATATAGTTGTGAGAATGGCTCAGGAAAATGGGAATGTAAATGTATATCCATATTATCTTTCCCAGGAGTCTGAAGTTATAGATATGTTTTATTTAATAAGATATTATGCACCAGAAACATTTGGACATATACTTGGACATGGTGTTTTAATGGATGAATCAAGAGTTATTTTTAGGGGTAATCTGGATATTAAAAAAGGAGCTAAAAATGCAGATGCAGGAGAGCAGGATTTCAATCTCGTATTATCAAACAAAGCAAAGGTTATGGCATATCCATCATTATATGTCGATGAAAATGAAGTAAATGCAGGTCATGCAGCGAGTGTTGGAAGCATAGAAGAGGATAAGCTTTATTATATGATGACCAGAGGATATAGTAAAAATGATGCAAAAAAAGAAATTGCTTCAGGAATATTTGAACCAGCAATATCTTTTATTAATAAATATAATTCTAAGATAGCGGGGGAATTAAATGATGTTATACAAAAGAGATTTGATAGAGAATTTTCCAATTCTTAAAAGAAAAATAAACAGTAGAAATTTAGTATATTTTGATAATTCTGCAACAACATTAACACCTGTTAGAGTTACAGATACAATCAAAGAATTTTATGATTATCATAATGCAAATGTGCATAGAGGTGCACATTTGCTTTCCAATGAAGCAACAGAAATGTATGAAAATTCAAGAAAAACGGTTGCTAAATTTATAAATGCAAAAACACATGAAATTATCTTTACAAGAGGAACAACAGAATCTATAAATCTGTTTGCATATTCAATAGGTAAAAGCGGATGGCTTGATAACAAAGAAATTTTAATTACTACTATTGAACACCATTCTAATTTTGTTCCATGGCAACAATTATCAAAGACATTTGGTTTTTCTGTACGATACTATAATCCTGAAAAAGGTATTTTTGTATTAGAAGAGTTTCTAAAATACGTGAACAAAAACACAAAACTAATTAGTATTACAGGTCTTTCAAATGTAACAGGTCAAATAATGCCAATAAAAGAAATTATAGAATTTGCACATAAAAGAGATATCTTAGTTCATATTGATGGAGCACAGTTAGTTCCGCATTTAGGAGTAGATGTTAGTGAATTAGATGTAGACTTTCTTTCATTCTCTGGTCATAAAATGTTAGGTCCTATGGGAATAGGAGTATTTTATGGAAAGAAAAGATTGTTAAAAAAATTACCCCCATTTCATTATGGAGGTGAAATGATTAACTGGGTAAGTATGGAAGAAACAGATTTTGCAGAACTACCAGAAAAATTTCAAGCAGGAACTCCAAATGTTGGCGGAGCTGTAGGATTAAAAGCTGCCATAGATTATATTAATGAAATAGGAATAGATGTAATAAAAATGCATTCTGAAAAATTGACAAAATATGCTGTAGAGAAATTAAAAGAATTAAATTTTGTAAAATTATATGGTCCAGAAAATAGAATATCGATAATATCATTTAATATAGATAATATTCATCCGCATGATGTCGCACAAATTTTAAGTGATAAATTTGGAGTTGCCGTTAGAAGCGGGCACCTATGCGCTCAACCGCTTTTAAAACGACTTGAAACAAAATCGGTATGCAGAGCAAGTTTTTATTTTTATAATTCAGAAGAAGAAGTGGATATATTCATCGATGGCTTAAAATATATCAAGGAGTGGTTTTCATGAGTTTAGAAGATTTATATTCAGATATAATATTGGATTATGCAAGAAATCCGCAATTTCAGGGTAAAATAGAGAACGCAACTATAAAAGAAGAAGGGAAAAATCTTTCGTGTGGAGACGAAATAACTTTATTTTTAAGAGTTGAAGATAAAGTTATTAAAGAAGTAAAATTTAGTGGTCATGGATGTATTGTAAGCCAATCATCAGCCGCTCTATTGTGTGAAGTAATTGAAGGGAAAACTTTAGAAGAAGCAGAAAAGATATTAGAAGAAGTAGAAAAAATGGCTCAGGGAGATGAATTTGATGAGTCGATAGTTGGCAATGTTTCAGTATATTCTGAAATATCAAAATTTCCTGTTAGAGTAAAATGCTTTACTCTCGCCTGGCACACCCTTGAAAATTCATTAGATGAAATAAAATAAGAAGCTGTTTATTATTAACAAATAATCCCTGTATCAGGGATTATTTGTTTTTTATTAATATTATAGTTAATATTATTCCAAAAATACCGAATATCCATAGGCTATTTAAAATAAATGCCACATTGTTCCCAAAGAAGAACGAATATATTGTGATCAAAACATTTCCTATTGCTCTGGTAAATCCCATTAATGCTCCTGATGCAAAGCTTTTATTTTCAGGTAATAATTGTTGTGCATAATGAACATTTACTGACATAGTCAAAAACATAAATGCATCAGCCAGAATGTATGAAATTGCAAGTATCCATATGTTTTCAGAGGCTGAAAATAAAAATACCAGTATGGAAAAAGCAGAAAAATATAATAGATTTATAAATTTAACTCCTTTTTTTTCTTCTAATTTAGCACCTAATAAATTTGAAAATGTTCCTGCAAGAAATCCTAATGTTACTAAAAGTCCCCCTATTGTCAGATCATATCCAAGCATTCTAGATTTTATCGGAACATACGATCTAAACATTATGCTAATAAAAGCTCTATGTATGGTTAAAAACCATATAGGAGCAATATATTTAAAATCTCTAAAACTTTCAAAAAATTTTGCTTTTTTATTTTTGGGTTTTAAATGTTTATGAGTTTTGAAATAATTATATGCGAAGTAGAATAATACTGTATAAATTAGAATTCCGATGATTCCAATATATGTAGCATTTTTCAAATTATAGTGACTGACAAAAAAGGTTATAAATATAGGACCCAGTGCATATCCAAATGTTCCGCCTACCATATAAATAGCAAGTGTAGTACTCTTTTCTTTTCCAATAGTTCCACTAATACCTGCTCCAAGAGGTTCTTGAGCAGCACTTCCAAGATATCCAATTAAAAATATCACAAATAAAAACCATATCGACTTTGTATAACCTAAAAATAATATAGGAACCATTGTTATTAATACTGATAAATATAAGAAAACGAGTTTTTTATTTGATTTATCAGCAATATATCCAAAAAAAATTTGACTGAAAGAGGACACCAGAGTTAAAATCGATGCCATCATTACAAAAATTTTTGGTTCATTTACATTAAAATACTCCATAAAAAATGGAATCAAAGGTTTAAAATAAGATTTAAAAAAACTTGTAAAAAAATTGGTAAATGTTATATATATTGCTAACGGTTCCATTTATTCCTCCAATAACTCTTTTTTATTTTTTTTACATACATTGATTAAATTTTCTATTGTTTCACTGCACTCAGAAGGCAATTTATCTATTCCGCCTCTTTCTGTTTCCCGAGATTTTATAAATTCAATTCTTCTTTTCATTGAATTTATAAAATTTGAAATATAGTTTTTATCGTTCATATCTGGTATAAATCCATCAACCTCCATTATTTCCATTCCCTCTGCCCATTTTTTAAATTCTGCCTTCCCTTCTACTACTTGCTCTATAACAGATAAGGTTATCTCTTTTGTAATTTTATTGTTCATAAAATATCCCGTGTTAAGAATATAGCATTGTATCCCTTTTTCAAATAATTTTTTGAAGCTGTAATAATCTTCAGACAACGCATATGTTCTAAATGGATTAGCATATGGTTCAAATACAAGAGCATTGGGATCAATTCCTTCAGCCAATTTTTCTGCAGATGTTCTTTTGGTGGCCAATGTTGCTCCAAGAGTTGACGCCAATATTGGATCATTTATTTTTACTATAGGTGGTAATACCGGATCTTTCATCAACCAGAATATAGCATTTATAGGTTCTTCTATTTTATATACCCTATTTGGAGACCATAATTTTGATTTTAATGCTCGACCATTACCATTTCTTATATCTTCTGTTACTGGAATTATTCTTCCTTCCTCATCTAATGTTGCTCCACAATTTTGTATAGTCAAAAGATATTTGTTATCTTCGGAATTTGCAGGGTAATCAGCCGTTTTATCAAAATATGAAGGTTCTAACGATATTGTTGATCCATCGGCCATTGAAATTATAAAAGCATCGTCATGTAAAACGGTTATATCATATTTACCATTATGTTTTGCATGAGTTAGTGTAGACTTTCCTGAACCAGACAGTCCAAAAAATGCAGCAACATAATTTTCATTATCTTTTAGGGTATATTTTTTTAGCCCTCCATGACATGATGCATAACCATTCCTATTAGCAGTTCCCCATCCAAGAGTTAAAGTTCCTTTTTTAAATTCTCCAAAATATCTCATACCCAATATTGCAGCACAATTATGTTGTGGATCAAAAAAAGATAATCCCAACGGAAAATCAGGATGTTTCCAATCAGGATCAGAAAAAATATATATATCGCCTTCATTCAGGACTCTGGATTTTTCATAAATTTTTATAAAGTCAACGGTTAATGGTTGAAAATTCAATAACCAATTATATAAAATATTCTCATGTCCTTCCGGTATTAACAAATGGTTTTTAACTATAAAATCTTCATGTAATCCTGTAAAGGATATAGCATGGTACATTTTCTTAAATCTTGTTTTATAAACAGCTTCTCTAATTATTTCTGCATATTTTTCTTCGTCAACACCAGGTTCTCCAATTATTTTTCTTCCTGCAGCATATCTTCCTGTAATTGCACCATCATTAAATATCAATATTTTTGTTCCTTCATCAAGGGCCAATAATTCTGGTTTGTAAACATTAATATCTGTAACAATTGTTCCAGGTGAATTTTTAGCCAGTTTGTAAGCTTCTTTTGGAGAATCAACCTTTATTACATTATTTCCATAAAAAGCAGTTTCAATAGTAGTTCTTATTTTTGAAAATATTGGATTTTTATATGATATTTCATCTCTGGTAAAAAAACTTTTTGTTGCCAATTCTAAATACCTCCTGATTCGAAAAATAAAATAAAAAAATATTTATGTTGTTTTTTATGCTATTTGATTTAAGTTTTTTCCTATTTTTTTCATCAGTTTTTTATACCATTTTTTATACTCCATAATCATTCCTTCATCAGAATTTTTCAAATATTCTTCAATATAATATTCCAAATTTATCTTTTTAAAATCAGCTTTAAGTTTATCCTTTAGTTCATAAATAGTTTCTATACCATAAATCAGAATTAAACTTTTTAATAATTTTTCTTCTTTTTTTTCTTCATCATCGTCCAAAACTTTTTTATTAAACACTTCATAGCTTTTTTGTATTTCAATATATATGCTTTGTAGTTTTTCTTCACGGCTTAACGTATAATCATTTTCATATTCACTTTCATCGAGCATGTTTCGTATTTCTTCTTCGATTTCATCTATTATTTCCCATAATGTTTCGTTTTCATCACTGTTTTCATCATCTTCCATAAATATTTCTATATCTATATCATCATTATCTTTCTTTTGTTTTTTCATTTCTGCTATAAAGTTTGTGAATGTTTTTAAAGATTCTTCAGGATTGTTGAGTGACATGCTCTGGGATAAATTATTAATATTATATAATTGAAAGATATTATCTTCAATATTTTTTAATTCATTATAACCAACAATCTTTATTCTTTCAGATACGTGTTTTAAAAATGCTTCCTGATTTATAATTTCAGGTAATACATTTAATCTGAATTTATTAAATTCACCTATCAATGATTTATAAAACTTTTTTATTTCAGTCATGGTTGTTTTAATATTTATATCAAATACACTTTGATAATCATATCTTGAAAATATAAAATGATGTTCATAATATCTGCCAATTTTATTTATATAAATGGCGGAAAAGTCCACACTTTCATTTATTGTATAAATCATTAATTCTTGATTTATTATATTCTCAGTAAGCATTAATGAATCCGTTGAAATAAATGAAAACATGGTTTTCATTCTGCTATTAAAATATTTGTTTAATCTAAAAATCGTTAAAAGGGTTGGAATATATTCCAGCTCCACATCTATTGAATTAGAGATTTCAACACTAAATTCATCAGGTCTCCATATAAAATTACCTGTTTTGGCTTTTATTTCAAATATATATTTTTCTTCAACATCATCATCAATAGAATCTGCGAACCAGAATTTCTTTATAACCTTTGGATATAATTCAAAATACGATCCATCTATACCTTTTAATAAGGCCATATTTTCCCTCCATTAATCATAGGAATATAACTTTAAATATATTCCTAAAAATAAAAATTCGATTATTGCCAATCCTAATCCAACATAAGGGTAATCCCAACTTATAATTCCAATTATACCAAATAAAAATGAAAAAATATATGTAATTATTGCAGTTTTTTTTATAGTGGTATTATATTTTCTTTTTATTTTATCATAAATATGATCTCTATCTCCAGAAAATGGAGAACGATTGTTCAGGACTCGTCTCAAAAAACTGAAAAATATATCTGTATAAAATAACGTTGAAACTATTACAGAAATTGCAAAACCGCCAAAACCATGATTTGAAACCATTATAACAGTTAAATAGAATATAGTATATCCTAAAAAGTACGAACCTGCATCACCAAGAAAAATTTTTGCGGGATAAAAATTAAATATTAAAAAGCCAATAATAGCCATAACTATATATACGTAATCAAAATGTTTTGAAATTATACTTAAAAATAATATAACAAATAGCGTATTTCCTCCACAAATTCCATCCATACCATCTATCATATTAACAGCATTTATTAAAGTAACTCCAAGTATCGTCAATATAATAAAATATATTACACCAATAGAGTTATAAAAAGGTATCAATGTCAATACAATTCCTATAAGCTCGCTAAACAATCTGAATTTTGGAGAAACATTATATATATCATCCATTAATCCCAAAATTAACATCAATGTTCCAAAAATAATAAATCTAATATCTTTTATAAACCATATACTTGATAAATATATAGATACTCCTCCAAGATACGGTGTAACTTTTTGATGTATTTTTAAATTTTCATCTGGTTTATCCACGATATCAAATTTTTTTGCAATAGGTATCATAATATAGGTAATTGCTACAGATAATAAAAAAACGGTTAAGTACAACATTTCACACCTCTTATCAATAAGCTATATCATATTTTATTTTTGATGTTGCTTCTGGTATATAGTTTTTTATCAATCTATTTGCCATTTCAAAATCGTTTTCTTCAAATATTTTTACTATATCTTCGATAAGTTTTATCAATTCTAAGTTATTTAATATATTGTTTTCTTTTAATATAAAGATTCTTTCATTTTTTGTTTTTAAAAATTCTTCAGAATCTAAAAATAATTCTTCATATAATTTTTCTCCTGGACGAATACCTGTATACACAATTTCTATATCCTGATCAGGAATATACCCCGAAAGTTTTATCATATCCTTTGCCAATTTATCTATCAATACAGGCTCTCCCATATTTAAAACAAATACTTCGCCTTTATTTGAAAAGGCTCCAGCCTGCAGTACTAATGCAACCGCCTCAGGAATTGTCATAAAATATCTTTTCATTTCAGGGTGTGTTACTGTAACCGGTCCGCCCTTTTCTATCTGTTCTTTGAATATAGGAACAACACTCCCTCTACTTCCTAAAACGTTTCCAAATCTCACAATTCCAAATTTTGTATCAGAATATCTTGCTATAGATCTGATTATTATTTCTCCAAATCTTTTTGAACTTCCCATTATTGATGTTGGATTAATTGCTTTATCTGTTGATATAAAAATAAAGCGTTTTACTCCATTTTCTATAGCATTTTTAGCAAGTATATATGTTCCATATGCATTAACCCTGAATGCTTCTGAAGGATTTTTTTCCATTAAAGGAACATGTTTGTGTGCTGCAGCATGAAACACAACATCAATATTAAATCTATTAAATATATGTTTTATCCTATATTCATTAGTTACATCACTTATAATTTCTACTATTTTTAAGTTTGGAAACTTTTCTTTAAGTTCTTTAGATATATGAAAAATACTATTTTCTCCACGTCCTAAGATTAGCAAATTTTCAGGATTAAATGCAGCAATCTGTCTGCAGATTTCTGATCCGATACTTCCTCCTGCTCCGGTGATAAGAACGTTTTTACCCGTTATATAATACTTTATTTCTTCAAAATTTACTTTTATTTCCTTTCTTCCCAATAAATCTTCTATATTTACATCTCTTAAGAAACCAAGTGATATTTTATTATTTAGTATTTCAAAAATTCCTGGTAATGTTTTTAATCTAACATTTTTAGTGTCTATTCTATCTATTATATTTTTTAATTGCTCGGATGTAGCGGAAGGTATGGCTATAATTACTTCATTGATTTCAAATTTTTTTACAACAGACATTACTTCATCGGTTTTTCCAAGTACATTTATATTTCTTATTTTTCTACCAACCTTTGATTCATCATCATCTAAAAAACCAATAACTTTTCCATATTCAGGATGTCTTAAAAATTCGTCTAAAAGTTCAACACCAGCTTCACCAGCTCCTATTATAATTATCTTTTTATTTGAATTATTTTGGATGTTGTTATTTCTCTGCTTTGAAAACCACCAAACTCTACTGAAAATAATTAATAAAGCTCCTAGTAATGCAGTTATAAAACCAACAGTAATGGGTATTACAAGATTATAAAACCATAATCTTCTTAATGCTTCTATAATCAAAAAGTTCAATAAATATCCTGAAAACGAGGAATAAATGATGGGTTTTATTTCTTTTAATGTAGCAAAACGCCATATATGATCATATATTCTATGATAATACATTACCAGAACCATAATAATTGGAAAAAGTATAACGGGATATATATATTTTTGCATTTCAATAAAATCTGTTTGAAATCTAAAAAATAATGCTATAAAATAACTTAAAAGAAAAATTATATAATCTATAGTCATTAATTCTATTTTCTTTTTCATTTTCTCCCCTACTTTTTAAACTCATTCAGTATTTTTTTTAGCATTTGTACTACATATCTTTGTTTATCAATTGTTAAATCAGTATAAAATGGAATTGCTATAGTTAATGATGATATCAGTTCTGTAACCGGATAATCACCTTCTTCATAACCATATAATTCTCTATAAAATTTTTGTAAATGTACAGGAGAAAAATAATTTTTAGATTGAATTCCTTTCATGTTAAGTCTATTTATTACATTATAAGTAATACTTTTAATTTCTTTTAATAAATTTCTCCAATTTTTTCTATCCTCAGCATCTATATATAAAGGTATATTTCCGTTTTTTACATATTCTGGAATATCAATAAATTCAGAAATCCAATCAATTGATAATCTTACAACAAAAACAAACCAACTCATCTTTGTTGTATATTCTTCTATTTTAGGTAAAATTACTCTGTTATCGTCTTTAAATAACTGATAATAATTTTTTGCAACCTGTTCTCTTTTTTCCAGTATTTCATCCAATCTTTTCATTTGAATATATCCAAGCCCTGCTGAGAGTTCATCCATTCTATAATTATATCCCAATCTTACATGCTCCAGCCATTCTTCGGAATCTCCTCTTCCCTGATTTGCCATAGAACGGCATAATTTTGCTAATTCGAAATTATCTGTAACAATCATACCACCTTCACCTGTGGTAATTTGTTTATTTGGATAAAATGCAAATGTTCCCGCTTCACCAAATGTCCCTGCATATTTTCCTTTGTATTTTGCACCTATTGCCTCGCATGAATCCTCGATGACTTTCCAATTATTTTTTTTACATAATACAAGAGCTTTATCCCAGTCTATTGGTTGCCCGAATATATCAACACCCATAAAAAAATTAATATCATTAAGTTTATTTATTCGTCTATATATTGGATGATTGGAATCTTTTATGGACTCTTCTATTTTATCAAGATCGATATTATAATTATATGGGTCTATATCAATAAATACAGGATGTGCTCTTTCAAAGAGCGCTACATTTGCAGAAGCAATAAATGTAAATGGTGTAACAATCATACCATTATTTTCTTTGATATTCAAAGCTTTTAAAATAAGATGCAAGGCTGATGTCCCACTATTAACTGCTATTGCTTCTTTAACTTTAAAATAATTTTTCATAATTTCCTCAAATTTATTCAAATAAGATCCAAGTGCAAGTCTTTTTCTATCAAAGATTTTATTTATTATTCTTTTTTCTGCATCTGTTAAACTAGCAGAAGAAAGCGGAACAGTTAAGGAATTACTCAAAACACTCACCCCTATATTAATAAGCTCGCTAAAAGCGAGCTTTTTTAAAGATATTTATTATTCATCCTTTTTTCCAAATTCCAGAGTTCTTTCCACTTGAATAAATCTATAAAATTCCATTTCATCGCCATCGTTAATATCATCAAAATTCAGTATTTTTATGCCACATTCTTTTGGAGCATCTATTCTCTTTACTTCATCCTTATAATGTCTTAATGATTCTATTTTGCCATCATAAACCAATTTACCCTGTCTGTATAATCTAACCCCGCCGTCTCTTTCAACATAACCTTCCTTTAACTGTATCCCGGCTATATTTCCGACTTTTTTTATTTTAAATACCTGTTTTACTTCACCAGAACCTGTAATTTCCTCTTTTTCTTCAGGTTCTAACATACCCTGTAAGGCCTTCTTTAAATCATCTATTAAATTAAATATAATATCATATCTTTTGATTTGTATATTTTCGTGTTCTGCATATTTTACCGCTCCACTATCTGCTTTTACTCTAAATCCTAAAACAACGGCATCAGAGGCTGTTGCAAGCATAATATCACTTTTTGTTATTGCACCAATTCCACCGTGAATAACTTGCAATTCTATTTCAGGATTTTTAAGTTTTGCAATAGCATTCTTTAACGCTTCTAACGAACCAAATGTATCAGCTTTCAAAATTATATTTAATGTTTTTTGTTCCCCATCCTCTCTCATCATTCTCAAAGCGTCTTCAAGTCTTATATGCCTTTTCTGAACAACTTTTTCCTCAAGAGCCTTTTTCTTCTCAACATATTCTCTTGCTTCATGTAGAGTTTTTACTCCATATAATATTGAATGCATATCAGGGACTTCTTCAAAACCTAATATTTGAACTGGATCTGAAGGTCCGGCAGCTTTGACATTCTTACCATTTGGATCTATCATCCTTCTAACCTTTCCAAATGTACTACCAGCAACAAAATAATCTCCAACTTTTAAATTTCCATCTTTTATTATAGTTGTTGCAACTGGCCCTAAAAACTTATCTAATTTACTTTCTATAATAACCCCACGAGCTAAACCTTCTGGATAACATTTTATTTCCTGCATTTCTGAAACAAGCAATATCATTTCCAATAATTCATCTATTCCCTGACCTGCCTTTGCAGAAATTGGCACAGTTATTGTGTCACCGCCCCAATCTTCAGGTATTAGATTTAATTTTGCAACCATTTGTTGTTTTGTTAAATCTATATTAGCATTTGGTTTATCTATTTTGTTAATAGCTACAATTATTGGTACATTAGCATTTTTTGCATGGTTATATGCTTCTATTGTTTGAGGCATTACTCCGTCATCTGCCGCGATTATTAAAACAACTATGTCTGTAGCTTGTGCTCCTCTTGCTCTCATTTCTGTAAAAGCTTCGTGTCCAGGGGTATCAATAAATGTTATTTTTTTACCTTCATAATTAACCTGATAAGCACCTATAGACTGTGTAATACCTCCAGCTTCTTTTTCAGCAACTTTTGTATTTCTTATATTATCAAGTAACGTGGTTTTACCGTGGTCAACATGTCCCATAATAGTAACAACTGGAGCTCTTTCTATGAGTTTATCTGCTTTTTCTTCATATAATTTTGCCCATCTTTCTTTTAAAACTTCTTCTGGATCTACTTTGTCCAAGTGTTTCTTCTGATTCTCAATCTTTTCTTCAGTTATTTCCAGTAATGCATTAAACATCATAGCGATTTCTTCGGCTTGATCTTCTGTTAATGCTTGACCAGGTCTTAAGACTTTACCTTTCATAAAAAATTCTTTTATAATATCGTTTTGCCCTTTTCCCAACTTCTGAGCTAATATATCTAATTTTAACTCAGATTTTTTAACTTTTATTTCTTTTATTTCATCATCATCTTTCTTTTGTTCTTTATATTTTGTCTTTTCATTTTTTGATTTTTTCTGAATATGTTTTTTATCATTTTTTTTATGTTTATCTTTTTTATCAAATTTGCTTTCTTTTTTGACTTCTTCTTTTTTGACTTCTTCTTTTTTGAACTCTTCTTTTTTTATTTCTTCTTTTTTCTTATTTTTATTTAATTTCTCTTTATAATATTCTTTTATTGTTTTAACATCTTCATCTTCCAATGAAGACATATGGCTTTTTAAATTGTATCCTAAGTCTTTTAATTCTTCTAAAAAATCTTTAGCCTGAAACCCCAATTCTTTAGCTAATTGATATACCCGCGTCTTAGACAATTGAATCACCTCCAGCATTCACTACATCCTTAATTCCTTTAACTATATTTTCATCTAACACACCTACCACGCTAATTTCCTCTTTACCAAGAGATCTTCCTAAATCTATTTTAGAAAAGTTTTTTAACAAAACATAAGGAACTTTATATGTCTTACATTTTTTTATAGTCTCTTCTTTTATTGATTCACCAACATCTGAAGCTATAATAATAAATTTTGATTTTCTCTTTGGATTTCTAATATATTCTCTTATATTATCTTTTCCAAAAATTATTTTTCGCATTCGAGCAGCAAAACCTAATAAATTTATAATTTTTTGTTCATTCATTTCTTTACCCCCAATTCTCACTTTTCAAAATAATTATAACATATAAAACAGGAATAAAGAAATGTTCATTATATCATAGAAATTAAATAACAAATCCTTAACAAAGGAATATCTATAAAATAGAATACAATTTAACTACTGTAAGCAGTTAAAAAAAATCTTTCATTCATTAACTCTAACATATTTTGCTTCGAAAAAAATAATAATTACGATGTCTAAATAATAATTTTGATTTTTTATATTCTTCTATCTTCAACTTGATTTTCTAAGAAAAGCTGAAAAAGGCCTTTGAAATAGCAAATAAAATAGAAAGGGGTTATTAATTTGAGAAACAAAATAATTCCTATAATGAATATTAAAGATAAGCTGTATTTTGGAAACACTATTTTAAAAATATCATCAATCAAAATTTCAATTTTAGTTTTATTATTCTAAACCAATATTTTAAATTCATATGAACATTAAAATAGAGTTTTTAAAATAAAGATATTATTAAAAAGATGTTGATAGAATAATTATGATATAATAGATATAGACATCAAATTACCAGCGTAAGCGAAAATATTTGCTTTGCAAATATTTTAAGAATTTATTTTTTAAAATAAAATGATTTTATCCTAATCTTTACCAAAGGAGAGCGACAGCTCAAAAGTTTTTTTAATTAAAATCCAATTTTTAATCCAAAAACCCGCCGTAGGCGTGTATGTTTTCTTTGAAAATATTGAAATGTTTTAATTTAAAAATCTTAAATCTTTATCCTATAACCCGCCGCAGGCGTGTAACACCGGAGGTGAGCCATGAGAAAAAAAATACCATATGGAGAACAAAATTTTGAAAGAGTAATAATGCAGAATTATTATTACATAGATAGAACAAAATATATAGAAAAATTAGAATCATTAAATGAAAAAAATATAGTGTTTTTAAGGCCAAGAAAATTTGGAAAAACATTGTTCTTAGATACACTTGCAAAGTATTATGATATCAATTATGCAGGGAAATTTGAAAAATTATTTAAAAACTTATACATAGGAAAAAATCCAACATCGTTAAAAAGCAGTTATTATATCTTGTATATGGACTTTTCTGGAATACAAACAGAAAATAAAGAAAAATTAATAAATAGTTTTAAAAATAAAGTTATACGTTCTCTTGATAATTTTAAAAATGATTATAAATTAAAAATAAAAATAGAAAAAGAACTAACAGAACCAGCAGATATTCTTGGCTCATTTCTTGACGGAATAAAGAATGAAATAAGAAAACCAATATACTTATTAATAGACGAATATGATCATTTTGCAAATGAATTATTGAGTTTCAATCTTGATTTATTCAAAGACAGCGTAACAAAACATGGATTTGTAAGGAAATTCTATGAAGAAATAAAAAAAGGAACAAAAACAATAATAGAAAGACTATTCATGACAGGAGTAAGTCCAATAATGTTAGACTCATTAACCAGTGGATTTAATATAACTAAAAATAAAACAATAGATATAAAATTCAACGAGATGCTTGGATTTAAAGAAGAAGAAGTAAAAGAATTATTGAAATATTATGACATATATTCAGAAAAATTATTAAAAGAAATGCAGGAAAATTATAATGGATATATATTCAACATAAACGCAAAAGAAAAAGTATATAATCCAGACATGGTATTTTATTTTATAACAGAATATTTTTCAGAAAAAAAACCACCAGAAAAAATAATAGATGACAACATAATGAGCGATTACAAAAAAGTACAGAATTTATTTAGTCTTGGTGAATTACTTGGAGTAAAAATAGACAAAAACAACAAAAAAGAACTAACAGAAAAAGAAAAACAAGAAGCAAAAGAAAGTCCAAAAAAAATAATAGGGAAATTACTAAATGAAATACTATTAACAGGAAGAACAACATTACCAGAACTCACAACAATGTTCAACCCAGGAAAAAGGATAGAAATAAAAGATATAAAATCATTATTATTCTATCTTGGATTCATGACATTTGAAAAAAAAG